>CAZAMK010000270.1:0-1532 GCA_964486345.1 uncultured bacterium | reverse complement strand
GTACATCTCCGGCCACTGCACGCCGTAAACGGGCACGCCTTCCGCTCCTATCGCCGCGACAAACTGCTTTACGGAAACCTTCAGTTTATCCGCATCAATCACAAACGGCACCCACCAGAATGCATTCTGCCTCTCCTGCGTATCAACCGGCATGTGAAGCACCAGCGAATGGTTTTTTAATGCGCCTATCAGATACCCGGCATTTCTCTTTCTGTTAACAAGATTCCAGCTGTCAAGTCTTTCCAGCTCGCACAGCCCTATCAAAGATTGCATCTCGGTCATACGGTAATTGAAACCCACGCGTTTGTGAATATAGGTAAGTTTTTCTTCAAGTTCAAGAAGGCGCAGACGCTCTTTCACGTCATAACCGTGGTCCCTGAACGATTTGCATTCCCACCACAGGTCTTCATTGTCGGTTACAACCGCTCCGCCCTCTCCTCCCGTAGTAAAATGCTTGCTCTGGCAGAAACTGAAGCATCCGACATCCCCGACGGTCCCCACCTTCCTGCCCTTATAAACTCCTCCAGGACACTGCGCGCAATCTTCTATGACGGCAAGGTTGTGTTTTTTTGCAACCGCGAGAATCGGGTCCATGTCTGCCACAACTCCATACAGATGAACAACAATAATCGCCTTTGTTCTTTCGTTAATCAGAGGCTCTATCTCCTTGGGACTTAAGGTGTGCGACTCGTCAACATCGGCAAAAACAGGGAGAGCGCCCGCCTGAAGAATGCAGAAAGATGAAGCGATAAAGGAATATGACGGACATACAATTTCATCCCCCGGGCCTATCCCGAGCGCCGCAACGGCCGTATGCAGAGCGCTTGTTCCGTTTGTCGTGGTAACGGCAAACTTCGCCCCGTTCCATTTCGCCCATTCTTCTTCAAACCTTACGCCTTCATCTCCCGTCCAGTAATTCACCTTGCCCGTCTTCAACGGCTCGGAAACCATTTTTATTGATTTTTCCGAAAACGAAGGCCACATGGGAAACTTTTCGGTATTTACCGGTTTTCCGCCTTCAATTGCCAGTTTTTCCATTTAATACCTCCCGTATTTGATTTTTTCTATTATTTACAATAATATAAATAATTAAAAAAGTCAAGTTTCCCAAACAAAAAAATTGTGCTATCATAGAGTATTGCAGATAAAAACTTTCTTTGCGAGGAGGAAACACAATGGACCTTATAACAACGATGAAAGGCTCTCTTCTGGAAAACTTCTTTCCCGTCGGCTGGGACATGAAAAAGATTGACAGATGCTGCGGCAATCCGCCGGATAAAATCACCGAACGCCAGACATGGTGGAACAGGAATTTTTCGCCCGTGCCCTGTGAAACTCTGGAGGAGTTCAACGCAAAGATGGGGCATGAAATAGCCGCTGAAATCTGCGCTGCGCGGGAAGCGGGAAAAAAACTCATATTGATACTCCCTGTAGGCCCCATGGGGATGTATAAATGGATTATTTATTTCCTTAAAGAATGGGACGTTGACTGCAGACACGTATACGGCTTCAATATGGACGAATGGAGCGAC
>CAZAMK010000269.1:0-1540 GCA_964486345.1 uncultured bacterium | reverse complement strand
TGAAATATTTTTCCCTGTGCCCGGAAAAGTATTTGTTTTTATCCAATTCCTTCAAGGGTATCAGATATTCGGAGCTTGCCCCTGGAATTTCCCCGAAACCGCGGGGCTCAATGCAGAAGAGATATATTTTTATTCCGTACAGCGCACATTTTTCTACGGTTTTTTTGAGTTTTTCAAGCCGCCTGAATCTGTCTTTGCCGTGGGAGGGAAAGAACTTTGAGGGGCATAAATCGCTGAACTGCACCGTGAGCCAGAGGCCGTTAACCGCTTCATGAGCAAGTCGGTTCAGGTATTCTTCCGGATAATAGTCGGTATCGTCCGCCAGTTCATCGCGGTTCAGCGGCGGGCGTTTTATCGGGCCGAAAAAACATCGGGATATCCTGGTTTTTATAAAAGGGGCTCTCTCGTACCTGCCGATTTTAAGAAACGGCCCTCCGCTCCTTTGAATCTCGTCTTCCACGAAAACAAGGCCCCTGCGTATTCCTTCCGTATCGCCGGCGAGTATCCTGCAGGAATCCTTCCCGACTTCCACCGTGAAGCTTTCAAAAAGACCGGTCCGTTTTTTTTCGGTAATAATTTTATACGGTCCGCTTCCGATACCGCATGCTTTCAAAAACCTCCCGAAGTCCGCATATGCGGATAAGAGGTTTTTATCTTTGAAACGGAAGTCCGCTGCCGCGCCGCATTTGAGAACCGCTTCCCCCCCTCTTTTTTTATTGCGGGTAAAAAGTATTTTCTTGTGAAGGGGCGATTGCAGTTCTTTTATAAATTTCCAGCCTCTTTCCGCAGGCTGTCCGGGACTCTTTTCCATATGCATTTTTTCTGCTTACACTTTAACAGTTTTTTGCGCCACTATTAAGCTAAGTTGTCAGAGACAGCCCAATGCTCTGGACTGCAAAAATATACCAGTCGTATTTCTGCATACCCGAAATTATAATATTTTTCACTCACCGTAAGGATTATTCACTTTTATCTTATGCGCATTGGCTTTCAAATAATCTGCAGTCGCTTTTACATTTACAGGTATTCCCTCTAAAAGCTTTTCTATCTTTTGATGTATTTGATTGAACTTCCCTTCTCTCATTTCACGGTCCAATGTCCAGTAGCCAAAAGCATCTTCCCGAATCGCATCAATCAGTTTCTGCATCTCCGTATCAGGATTCTTATACAATTGAGTCTGGGGAGCTTTTGCCAAATCTTCCGGCGGCACAACCATGTCAAAATGAGTTGAAAGCATGAAATTGATTTCATCAAGCAATTCTCTGGCTTTCTCCATTTTACACATTGCTTGTCCCAGTTCAGTTTTCTCAAGCATCTCATGGAGCTTGCTGTAAGCCTGCAGTATTTTTATGTAAGCTTCTTGGTTTTGTTTGGCAGCGTATTTATCAGCCGCATGTTGATACATAATTGCAGCATCTTTTATATCTACATTGTTGTTTGATGCGCACTCTGCATCTATGGCGTAGCGTATGCGTTCCCTCATGTAGCGGTTGCCGCAGACCTCGGCCAATACGTCCAGCACGCGCTCGCGGTCGCGCCA
>CAZAMK010000268.1:902-1565 GCA_964486345.1 uncultured bacterium | reverse complement strand
TTCGCTTTTCTTTTCATGCTGATATTTTATCAAAAACCTCCCTTCTGTCAAACCTTCATATGAATTAGGTATATATTGGCAAACAAGACTTTTACTGTGATGCATCACCGGGTAGTTTCTGAAGCGGGCGTCTGAAGGAGGAGCGTCCCGATAAAAAAAATCGGGATGAGGAAAGCCACCCGGCAGTGCATCTCAGGATTTCAAAACTATCTGCATCATGGCTGGTTCAACTTGAAGTTTAAAACCACGTCTTTTTCAAAAGCGGGAACTTCCAGAAAACTTTCCACGGTTAATTCGCCTTCATCAAGAAAGAGGCAGAGATACTGCGGCATGGTATTTCTTCCCTTAAGCCATACGGACAGATTTTTGTTGAACTCCGCCTGCTCTATCCTGTAAAAAGCCCTGTTTTCGGCATAACTGCTGATATAATCGTAGCTTTTAAACGTATGTGGAATATCACTTAACCCGGAAGAGATGCCCTTGATAATCGCTTCCAACTCTCTGGGCGAAAGATGCACAATTCTCTGCTCATGTGTTGTAAGACATCCAAAGAAACCGTTTTCAAGCCCTCTTTTAATATGAAAAAGACCTCTTCCAACGGCTTTTTTAACGTCGGTTGAAGAACTTTCGTTCCAGAAACGCGTACAGCCGTAAATGAAAAAA
>CAZAMK010000268.1:0-892 GCA_964486345.1 uncultured bacterium | reverse complement strand
CGGAATCCATCCTGCCCGGATGCGAAGTTATATTCAAAAAATCCTTGTCCTCGGGTATAACTCCGAGGGAAAACGTCGGTTTCCCGTAAGGCCAGACATCCCACGAATGCGCCAAGGGGTCGGACCACGCTTTGCCCACCCGGATAAGATTCATAAGATACTTCTGTTTTCTCGCTTTAAGAAACGGAAGCGCCTTCAGCCCGATTTCGGCGAAATGCGCATTTACCGTTTTTGAAGGCGTTATGCCGAATTCCATAAATCTTTTATCTACCCTGGCAAAATTTTCTTTTAGGACGTCGTCCGAAAACTCCTCGCCGTTGTGTTTCATGTATATGGGTTTTTCATTTATGTTTCCCGGGTCTGAAAACGCATGGGGCGAAAACTCCGCAAGTCCGTCGTAATACTTCTCCCTCATGCGCCTGACATCGCAGCTTTGTATATCGTCTATAAACAGACCTGCGTTCGGCACGAAGCCAAACTTGTTCAGGATATCAAGCCAGCGCAATTCCTCAACGGTTTCCCGGTGCAGAACAGCAGGACTGCCGGAAAAGGAGACGTCGTCAATCCTCGCGGTAACAAATGGCGGCATTGATTTCATTATGAACGGTTTTTTTGCCGCCCATGAAAGACTACCGCGGAACAATCCGTCAAGTCCTGCCGTAAACCCGAGATATTCCTCCTGCCATACGGCCGCCGAGAGGGAAAAGAAAACAATCCTGCCCCTGCCGAATTTCCTGTATGCGCCGCAGATATTGCCCTCGCCGTCCAGCAAAAGGGGGTTCCATTCGGAAGTCTCCGGCACGGCATATGAAAGAACCGGCATCTTTACGCCAACTTCCTGCCGCGAGATATTCCGGATTATGCGGTTTTCGGGAGAGACCTTGAGAACTTC
>CAZAMK010000267.1:0-1572 GCA_964486345.1 uncultured bacterium | reverse complement strand
GATTATCTCGAGGTCAGGAGACCTCTCCCACAAGGAAGCCGGCCGACGCAGGCAACAAAGCTCTATGTATGAAATCAAATCGGTATCATGAGTGATTTTCCTGCGCTATACCGCGCTCCGATTGTACTATGACCTCCGTGATATGCAGAATTTCTTCAGATTGTTCCATCTTTTCAATGTCCGCGAGAGCATCGGCAACATTGAGCCCGGAGCGGAAAAGTTTTCTATACGCATCTTCTATGAGAGCTATTTTTTCATCGGAGAATTTTCTTCTTTTAAGCCCCACCTTATTAATGCCGGAAGGGCTTGCCGGATGCCCGTCAGCCATGACGAAGGGCACTATATCCTTGGTGATTTTAGAACAGCCTCCTATTATTGAATGCCTTCCCACCCTGCAGAACTGATGGATGCCTGCAAGGCCTCCTATTATCGCAAAATCCTCAATGACGACATGCCCTGCAAGCGTCCCGGCATTGGCTATTATCACATTATTGCCTATTATGCAGTTGTGGGCGACATGGACGTACGCCATGAGAAGATTGTTACTGCCGACAATAGTGCTTTCACCTTCCGACGTCCCGGAATTCATGGTTGCAAATTCCCTTATGACATTGTTTTCGCCTATCTTGAGATACGTTCTTCCCCCTCTGTATTTGAGGTCCTGCGGTATGCTTCCCACCACGGCACCGGTAAAAATGGAGCATCCCGCACCAATCTCCGTATAGCCCAGAATGTGCACATGAGGCCCTATTTTGCAGTCTCTGCGGATTATTGCGTTATCTTCAATGACGGCATACGGCCCTATTTCAACGTTCTCTTCTATATTGGCCTTCGGCGAGACCACGGCAGTAGGATGTATCATTGTAAAATTAGATGAATAAAAATAGTAAGGAGTAAATAGTTTATAGCTTTCCTTTAAGAATTTTACTTTTAACTCTGGATCCCTGCTTACTATCCGCAGGGATGACAGAAAGCGCCACTTTTGCCCTATCTTCAGGCGTCTACTATGGTGGACATAAAGAAACCTTCAGCGGCAATTTTACCGTCAACAAAAGCCTTGCCCTGCAGGCGCGCCACCTTGCTTTTCATTTTGACAACCTCCACCTGCAGAATCAGCTGGCTGCCCGGAGTTATGGCCTTTCTGAACTTTACGTTGTCTATGCTCATGAAATACGCAAGCTTTCCCTTGTTCTCTTCTTTGCTCAACATCAGCACTCCGCCCACTTGAGCCAAAGCCTCCACTACAAGAACTCCCGGCATAACGGGATGTCCGGGGAAGTGCCCCTGGAAAAACCATTCGTTAATGGTAACGCTTTTGATACCTACGGCTTTCGTATCGTTCAGTTCAATAATCCTGTCCACGAGAAGGAACGGATACCTGTGGGGAATTATGTTTGCAATACCCTCAACCGAGAGTTTTTCAAACGGCTCGGGAGAAAAAGAAGGACTGCCTACGGCGCTGACTCTTTCTTTACTGTAGATTTCCCTTATCTTCTTTATGAGTTTTGTGTTTATTGAATGCCCGCTTTTAATACCGATGATATGCGCGGAGACGTAATTTCCGAAAAGGGC
>CAZAMK010000266.1:0-1601 GCA_964486345.1 uncultured bacterium | reverse complement strand
AGCGTATAGAAAATACAATTATAAGCTTTTAATTATACGCTAAACGCTCCACGCTGAACGCTATACGCTAATTTTCAAACTCTACGCTAAACGGTCCACGCTATTCGCTTGTTTTACATAATGGAGGTAAAAAATGGCAGGCAGAGAGGTTTTCGGCACGGAAGAGATGGAACAGGTAACGGACGTTTTGAAAAGAGGGGTTCTGTTCAGATACGGGTTTGATAAAGAAAGAGGGGGAGTTTTTAAGGTCAGGCAGTTTGAACAGGAATTCGCCGGATACATGAGTTCCGGCTATGCTCTCGGAGTAAGTTCGGGAAGCGCCGCCTTGAAGGTTGCCCTTGAAGCGCTGAACCTTCCCAAAGGCAAAGAGATTCTCACACCCTGTTTTACCTTTGTGGCGACAATTGAGTCTATTGAAGAGGCAGGGTTCAAACCTGTGTTGTGCGATATGGACGAAACGTTTAATATTTCTACCGAAGATATAAAAAGGAAGATTTCAAAAGATACGGTATGTATTGTACCTGTCCATATGATGGGCTCGGCTGTAAATATGAAACCGCTTCTTGATATTGCACGGGAGAATAAACTGAAGGTGCTTGAAGACGCCTGCCAGTGCACGGGCGCATCCTTCAAAGGCAAGAAAGTCGGAACGTTCGGGGATATGGGCTGTTTCAGTTTTGACTATGTCAAGGTTATGACAACAGGTGAAGGAGGAATGGTGGTAACCGATAGCGAAGACTTATACAAACAGGCGGAATTCTACCATGACCACGGACATCCCCATCTGACAGGAGTGGGAAGGGGCGATGAAAAACGGGCGCGCAAAGGTTTCAACTACAGAATGAACGAGATACAGGGAGCGCTGGGAGTGGCCCAGCTTAAAAAACTCGGCGACATAATTGCCAGGCAGAAAGAAAACAAGAAAACCATAAAAACAGCAATACAGAATCTTCCGGGAGTTGAGTTCAGGCGCATGCCCGACGAAGAGGGAGAGATAGGCACCTTTCTTACAATGCTGCTCAAGGATAAAGAAAAAACCGACAAATTCAAAGAAACGCTGAAAGAAAACGGAGTAACTCCGGCAACTCTCAACTACTGGCATTTCACGGCAAACATAGAGATAGCCGGCGGAAACTTCCCCAAGAGCAAAGAAATCCTTGACAGGAGCGTCTCTCTGGAAATGAAGACCGTCATGGGCAGAGACCTGCTGGAAAAAATCATAGATGCCGTAAAGAAAGCCGCCAAAGTGGTTTAAATGTCTCCAAAAAGAAAAAAAGAAACCGGATTAAGTTTGCCGGATGAAATCAATCCGGTTTACAAATTGTCGGAGATATTTTTCTCAGTTCAGGGAGAGGGCCTTCTGCAGGGACTGCCGATGGTATTTATAAGACTGTCAGGATGCAATTTGAACTGCAGGTTCTGCGACACAAAATATGCCCTGAAGAAAGGAAAAGAATATAGCGTGAAAGCAATGCTTCGGGAGCTGAGAAAGCATAAATGCAAAAGGGTGTGCATAACGGGAGGAGAACCTTTTCTTCAAAACCTTAAGCCGCTTGTAAAATCCCTGAAGGAAAAAAATTACTGGATTGCGGCGGAAACAA
>CAZAMK010000265.1:0-1621 GCA_964486345.1 uncultured bacterium | reverse complement strand
AGGAAAGCAGGCGTCATACTTGCAGTAACATACACATACAGGTTTGTAAAAGAAACCCGCGAGATGAAAAAAATTATAGACTCCGGAAAACTCGGCAAAATACTTGAGATACGGTATCTCCGCTACCAGGGGGAACCGCATAAATACACGAAGGGCTCGGATATGCGCCGCCAGAGAGACAACCTTTACACGAAGAACGGACTGGGGATGATATATGACTGCGGGATACATGCAATTGACCTGCTTTGCTGGTACGCGGGCGGCGGTCCGGTAAAGATGGAAGCATGGGGCACCCACCACCAGGGATACGACTATCCCGACACGGCAACCTGCCTGCTTGAATTTCCCAACGGCATAAAGGGCATCTATGACTACGGCACGATGACCGGCTTCTACGAACACTTCGGAGAAGGCAGAGCTCTGATGCATATCGTCGTCAACGGAGAAAAAGGAAGCATGGTTTACACCCTCGGGGCAAATACGGCGGGCAGGGAAAACGATACATCCTATATTGACGTAATGACCGCAAAAAAACATACGGTGCAGAAGCTTCCGATATGCGAAAAAAACAGGGACATACAGTATAAGCAATTCATTGAATCAGTGCGCGCCGGCAAACTGAAAGGAGATTTTCCAACCCCGGAAGATGCGGCGCGGGCAACAGTGGTGGCGGAAAAGATGTTACGGCTCTGCCTGAAGAACCGGATTAAATCCCCTCTATCTAAAGGATAGATTTCATGACGCCTAAAGAACGCATAACGACAGCAATGAGAAACGGTAAGCCAGACATGGTGCCGGTGACGCCGGGCTTAAGCGAAATGGTCCCCGTGAAATACTTCGGAGGCGATTATATCCGGTTTTTTCTGAAAGACAAAATTCCCACATGGAAAGCGCGCGTTGAAACAGAGTATGACAGATTCCGCGCGGACAGTTTTCTGCATCTCGGTGAAAACCCTTCAAAATATGACCCGCCGGTAGAAACAAAAACACTAAAAGAGACAACCGATGAAGTGCTTTTCCAAAAAACAGTCCATACGAAAAAAGGCAGCATGGAGGCAACATACCACATCGGCAGAAAAAGCCCTGCTGTCTGTAAAGAACACTTCGTGAAAAATCCTGCCGAAGATAAAGATAAGGTGCTTGAACTTCTTAAAAACCCCGATTCAAAAGATTTGGCCGGAATAATTACGGCTTACAAGGAAATCGGGGACAGGGCGCATGTTGGCTTCTGGATTGAAACTCCTGTGGACTGGTGGGGCAGTTTAAGGAACCTGCAGGACGTCATAATGGACATGTATGACTTAAAAGAAATTATCAAGCAGCTTTTCCATGCATATACGGAATATGCCTCCGCCCTCGTGGATAATGTTCTGAAAAATACGCCGGTTGACTCAATAGGGCTCGGCGGGTCAAGCACCTCCATGAGCGTCATCAGCCCTGAATTCCATAGGGAATACTCCCTTGAATTCGGCAAAGCAATATGCAAAACCGCTCATAAATAAATACACATCACTTAAAAACGCAAACGCTGCACTTGCAGAAGTAAAAGCTTACTGGGACAAATATATTTCAACAGTTAAGGTTGAAACTCCAGATCCGGAAATGAACATAATGCTTAATG
>CAZAMK010000264.1:0-1636 GCA_964486345.1 uncultured bacterium | reverse complement strand
GATTTTCGGTTCGGAGGGGAAGATTAAGGGGAGAAGCCCTCCCCTTAAAGAGCGATAGCGAGGGTTGGCGGTTCAACTCCGCTCTGCTCCACCTGCGCTTGAAAACAGCTACGGTGGATAAATCCACTATAGCCAACCAAAAAGTACAGTGAAATATGAAGAAGAGGATTCTGCTGACCAATGACGACGGCGTCTACTCGGACGGACTGAAGGCGATGTGGAAGCATCTCATGAAGCTGGGAGATGTTGACGTGGTCGTCCCGGAAACCGAGAAGAGCGCCGTTGCCCATGCGATAAATCTTTTCGCCCCTCTCAAAATCCGGCATATAACAATTGAGAAGGGTTTTGAGGCGCACGTGGTTAACGGAACACCCGTGGACTGCGTCAAGATAGCCGTTAATTCAATACTCAAAAGAAAACCCGATATCCTTATATCCGGCATAAATCCCTGCTCCAACCTCGGGATGGACGTTCTTTATTCGGGTACGGTTTCAGCCGCCGCTGAAGGCGCAATCCTCGGAATCCCATCAATATCGGCATCCATTGACGGGTGCAAGAATTTCAATTTTGATTCCGCGGCCTCCGTGGTAATTGATATAATTAAAAAAATGGACAAGGTTAAACTGCCCAAAGATACGATTCTCAACGTCAATATCCCTGACAGACCTCTGCCCGAAATAAAAGGCGTGAAACTCACCTACCAGAGCGAGGCGCGGTTTGAAGAGGACTACGAGGAGCGGCAGGACCCGAGAGGCAGTTCTTATTTCTGGCTCAAGGGGATTTTCAGGATAGTGGACGGAGAAAAGGGGAGCGACGTTGAAACCGTTAAAAACGGCTTCGTTTCAATCACACCCCTGCATCTGAATCTTACCGACCGCAGGTTTTTATCCTCTCTGAAGAAAAGTAAATTTGAAAATTTCCGGTTAAAGTAATATACTTAGTGTTTAGTGTTTAATTCACAGCTTGTCATTGCGAAGCATGTTTTATATGCTGAAGCAATCTAATGAGATTGCCGCGCTGAAAAACGCTCGCAATGACAAACGAGGGAACAATATTGGGACAAAAAAGGCACGGTTTGAAATAGAGGAGAATACAAATGTCGCAAACTTATAAACCGCACAAACTAAAGAAAAAACGCAATGTTGGTTTTCGCGCAAGGATGAGCACCAAGGGCGGAAGAAAGGTTTTGAACAGCCGCAGAAGAAAAGGCAGAAAAAGACTTACTTCCTGCTGATGAAAAAAAAAGTGCATTTATTGTTGAAAGCCGGAAAAAGATACAGTTTTCCTTCCTTCAGGGTATATTTCAAACCTTAAGACAATTATAAAACGGGCTTTATAGCGGGGCGTAAAATCGCCGCGGCTTCAAAAAGAAGCCGGTTTAAAAGAATTATCAGGGAATTCTGGAGAAAGAATTTCAATACGGGCGACTATCTGTTTATCTTAAAACAAGGTATAGATTCTGCAGACAGGGACAAAATCCTCGGGGAGCTGGAAAAAGCCGCAGAGAGGATAAAATGCAAAAATTCCTGATTTTTTTAATCAGATGCTGGCAGAATGCCATTTCTCCGGCGCTGGGAAAAAGATGCAGGTTCTACCCTACCTGTTCTTCGTTTATGATAGAGGCGATAGAACAGCA
>CAZAMK010000263.1:0-1645 GCA_964486345.1 uncultured bacterium | reverse complement strand
TCGTCAAAAAAAATCTGAAAGACCAGGGGTTTTACGTAGTGGACGTCTCGGAAAAAGCGTCCCGCCCCTCTCTATCGCTCGGAATAAGGGAAGGAGATATTGTCATAGCCATGCGGGAACTGGCGACGTTCGTAAGTTCCAAGCTCCCTCTTGACGAGTGTCTTACAGGAGTCGCCGTACAGATGAAGGAGGGCAAGCTTAAAAAGATTTTTGAGGAAATCCAGAAAAAGATACGGGAAGGGAACAGTTTTTCGGATGCGCTTAAGGATTTTCCCGCAATCTTCCCGGAGATGATAGTTTCAATGGTTCGCGCGGGGGAGGAGACAGGCACCCTTGATAAAATACTTTTGAGGATTTCCGACTTCATGGAAAAGAGGCAGACTTTCAAAAACAGGATAAAGGCCATAATGAGCTATCCGCTATTTATGCTTTTCATCTCCATCGCGGTTTTCATATTCCTTCTTTCCTTCGTAACGCCGACAATCACAAGGATATTCAAACAGATAGACATGGCTCTTCCCCTCCCGACCGTTATACTTATAAAGATAAGCGGCTTTTTCAAATCATCATGGGTTTACGTAATCATAGGAATTATTCTCATATTTGCCGGCCTTAAAAAACTCTTTGCTTCGGAGAAGGGCGGAGTGATTATGGATTTCGTAAGATTTAGAGTTCCGGTTTTGAACAACATCCTGCTAAAAAGAGAGATTGCCCTTTTCTCAACAACTTCCGCAACGCTTATAGAAGGCGGCGTTGACATCATAGAATCCTTCAGGATTGCGGAACAGGTGCTGTCAAGCCGACTGCTCAAAAAAGAAATATCGGAGATAGCGGAATCGCTGTCAAAAGGCGGTTCTCTTTCATCGTCTTTCGGCAGCAGCAAATATTTCCCCTATCTGGTTACACAGCTGGTGACTGCGGGGGAGCGGAGCGGAACACTGCCGGAGATGTTCGGCAAAATAGGGGAAATATACGAAGAGGAGGTCTCACAGAGTTCGGCAAAACTGGCAAACTTCATTGAGCCGCTTATGATTCTTCTTATGGGCATAGTTGTGGGGCTGATAGTCCTGGCGGTTCTTCTGCCGATTTTCCAGATAAGCCAGTCCATAAAATAACGGGGTTCGTGACTCGGAACCCGTGGTCAGGGAAAAACAGAGGAATATTTAAGGCATTTCACGGATCCTGAAACACGGAACCCAAATCCCGTGTTTTTTAAGAGAAAAAGGAGAAGTAAAAATGAACACAATACGGAAAAACAGGAAAGCGGGTTTCACCTTCATAGAATTGATGGTAGTAATCGTAATATTGAGCGCTCTCGCAATGATAGTCATACCGAGGTATTTTGAAAGGGTTGACGATGCGCGCATAACTGCGGCAAAGGTGCAGATAAAAAACATTGAGCAGGCGCTGCGGCTTTTTTATCTTGACAACAGTTTTTATCCGGGAACGGAGCAGGGTCTCCAGTCGCTCGTTGAAAAACCTACGACAGGCAGGATTCCCGAAAAATGGAAAGAAGGCGGCTACCTTGACAAAAACACCGTCCCGAAAGACCCGTGGAGCAACGAATATCTCTACTTGAGCCCCGGGAAAACCGGAGAGGACTACGAGATTATCTCTCTGGGCAGAGACAACAGGGAAGGGGGAG
>CAZAMK010000262.1:0-1656 GCA_964486345.1 uncultured bacterium | reverse complement strand
AATCAGCAAAAACTTGGAATAGTATTGTCTCATTTTTTATAAACCTCGTCAGGGTTGAAAATCCTTTCCTTAGTTATGGCAAACTCCTTTTTATTTTTAGCAAGTTTCCTGAAGAAACATGAATGATAGCCCTTGTGGCAGGCGCCGCCCTTCTGCCCTACTTTGAAAAGAAGGGTATCATTGTCGCAGTCAACGTACATCTCCCTGACCGTCTGGCAGTTGCCCGACTCCTCCCCCTTAACCCAGAGCTTCTTCCTGCTTCTGCTGTAATAGCACATCCTTCCCGTCTCAAGAGTCTTTGAAAGCGCCTCGGAATTCATATACGCGACCATCACAACCTCGCCGCTTTCCGCATCCTGAACGACAACGGGAACAAGCCCCTTTTCGTCAAATTTAACCTGTGATATAATTGTGCTTTCCATTGTAAACTATAACGCTTTTAATCTTACTATAAAAGGCCATTTATGTCAAAACCGGAAAAGAAGAATGATACTATAAAAGAACGGATAATGCAAGCAGTCTGCGAAATCCCCTTCGGCAGAACAATCACTTACTCGGAACTTGCCGAAAAAGCCGGGTTGAAGGGAAAAGTCAGATACGTTGCCTCATTTTTGAAGCACAACTCCCGCCTGATAGCCATCCCCTGCCACCGGGTTATAAAAAAAGACGGGGACTACGGAGACTACTGTTTAGGCAAGCATTTCAAAAAATACCTCCTTGACTGGGAACAATCCCTCACCTCCTGACCTTAACCTTTGTAGGAATACTTCAGAACTCAAGAAGGCGGCATTATGGATGGTCTTATTTTTTTTCTGCAGCAATGGCGAGTTTTATTTGTTTTTTCAAAGGAGCCAATTCCTGCTTTATGTTTGCCCATACGGCATTGATATCCACTCCCATATATTCATGTATCAAAATATTGCGCAGGCCTATCAACTTTTTCCATGGTATTTCAGGGTGCCTTTCCCTAAATCCCTTGGAAATTTTATTGCTCGCTTCGCCGATTATCTCAAAATTTCTTATAACCGCGTCAACAGTTCTTCTGTCTTCCTTAAATTCCCCTAAAGAAACATTTTCAGTATACTTTTCAACCGCCTCTATGCAGTCAAGAATGTGATACAAATATACCTTATAGTCTTTCTCCAATTATCTCCGCCTCCCTCAAAATATAAGGCCCGATGTATTTGCTTAATCCGTTTTTGGATACTATGCTCACTTTCTTGCCAAACAGCCCTGTAAGCATTTCTTCAAGTTCAATAATGTCAAAAAGCGTAGTTCCGTCTTCCAGTTCCACAAGTAAATCTATATCGCTGTCTTCCGTCTGCTCGTTTCTGACGTAAGAACCGAAAAGCCCTATTTGTCTTACTTTATGCTTTTTCAAGAGATTTTTATTTTTTATCAGCAGTTCAATTATCTCTTCTTTTGTCCGTATTTTTTTCATCATCGCATCGCTCCCTTAACCTGCAGTTTAATAATAACCCCTTTTCTTTTTCCGGTCAACAAAAATTATCCCTCTGAAAAACTCCTCCGATTGTCATTGTGAGAGCCGTCCTATTGGCTCATGGCAATCTGGCATATTCTGCCATCCCGATTCCTTTTATCGGGACAAACACCTTTTTGTAGTTGCGAACCCATTTTTATTGGGGTGCGGCAATC
>CAZAMK010000261.1:0-1659 GCA_964486345.1 uncultured bacterium | reverse complement strand
TCCGATAACGCCCCAGAACAGGGTCCCTGAATATATGAGTGACCGGATGCCTGAATCGGGAGGAGTTTTCATACAGGCGGAAAGCGAAGTTTCCGCGATAAACATGGTTTTCGGCGCGGCGGCGGCGGGAGAAAGAGCCATGACCTCATCTTCCTCCCCGGGAATCTCGCTCAAACAGGAAGGCATATCCTATCTTGCTGGGTGCGAACTGCCTGCGGTCATAGTAAACATGAACAGGGGCGGCCCCGGGCTCGGGGACGTGACGCCAAGCCAGTCTGATTATTTTCAGTCCACAAGAGGCGGCGGTCACGGTGACTACCGGACAATCACACTCGCCCCGTGGAACGTGCAGGAAGTCTACGATTTGACGTATCTCTCCTTTGACCTTGCCGACAAGTACAGGAATCCGGTAATCCTGCTTGCGGACGGAATGCTTGCCCAGATGATGGAGCCGGTGGAACTGCTTGCGGGCAAAAAACGGCTCCCGAAAAAGAAATGGGCTCTTACGGGATGCAAAGGCAGGACGCCTAATTCCATAAAATCCCTGTTCCTGACTCCGGGCGTGCTTGAAACCCACAATTGGAAACTCGCAAGGAAATACCACAGGATAAACGAGAGAGAACAGATTTACAATACCTACATGTGCGCCGACATGGATATGCTTGTCGTCAGCTTCGGGACATGCGCAAGAATAGCTTTTGAGGCAATAGGAATGGCGCGCGCGAAAAACATAAAAGCGGGGCTTTTCAGGCCGGTTTCCCTCTGGCCGTTTCCTTCTGAAGCCCTCAAAAACATGGCGGAAAAGGTAAAGAAAATACTTGTCGTTGAAATGAACTGCGGACAGATGCTGGACGATGTGAAAATCGCTGTAAAAAACAACTCCCGTATCTTTTTCTACGGCAGGCCGGGCGGAGGAGTACCCACCCCCGAGGAAATCCTGAAGGAAATAAAGAGGATATAGCCCATAATGAAAAAAAGCGTTGAGTACCTGTACAAAAAGCCGGAAAGTCTTACCGATAATCCGACTATTTACTGCGCCGGGTGCGGACACGGGATTATACAGAGGATTATCGCCGAGGTTATTGACGAGCTGGAGATAAGGGAGAAAACCATAGGCATAGCTCCTGTGGGATGCGCGGTTCTGGCTTACGATTATTTCAATTTTGACGTGACCGAAGCGGCGCACGGAAGGCCGCCGGCCGTCGCCACTGGGATAAAACGCTCACTGCCTGACAGGATTGTATTCACGTACCAGGGAGACGGAGACCTTGCCGCCATCGGAACAGCCGAGATTATACATGCCGCCGCAAGAGGTGAAAACATTACGGTTATTTTCGTCAATAACGGCACTTACGGGATGACCAAAGGACAGATGGCACCCACTACGCTCCCGGGGCAGAGGACAACGACAACTACAAAAGGAAGGAACACCGCAGTACACGGCTTCCCTATTAAAGTGTGCGAGCTTCTGGCGGCTATTGACGGAACGACATATCTTGAAAGGACAAAGATAGATTCCGTGCCCGATGTTATAAAAACTAAACTGGCTATAAAGAAGGCGTTTACCTATCAGATGGAAAACAAGGGGTTCTCGCTCGTTGAAGTTCTTGCGAACTGCCCGACAAACTGGAAGATGTCTCCCTCGCAGTCATTTGAGTG
>CAZAMK010000260.1:0-1664 GCA_964486345.1 uncultured bacterium | reverse complement strand
CTCCTTGTAGGCACGGGCGATATGGTAAAATCCGGCGAAAGAATAACGGACGGGCATATCGTGTTGAAGGACATATTGAAAATTGAGGGAGAAAAGAAGGTTCAGGAGTATCTGCTGAACGAGATACAGAGTGTTTACAGGGTTGAAGGCGTCACAATAAACGACAAGCATATAGAGACTATAATCAGGCAGATGCTTTCCAAAGTGAAGGTTGAAAGTCCGGGGGATACCTACCTGCTGGAAGGCGAGGAAATAGACCGGGTGAAGATACAGAGGATAAATGAGGATCTGCCAAAAGGCAAGAAATCTGCCACCTTTAGGCCGCAGGTGCTTGGCATAACGAGGGTTGCCCTGAACAGCGAAAGCTTCATCTCTGCGGCGTCTTTCCAGGAGACGACCAAGGTTCTTACTGCGGCCGCACTGCTTGGCGCCGAGGACTATCTTGAAGGGCTTAAAGAGAATGTCATCCTTGGCAGATTGATTCCTTCGGGCACGGGTATGTTCACGGAAGAATGCACGCAGAATGCCTTGCCTGCCGGTGAAAAACCGCAGGAAGAGGCGGCACTGCAGAAGTAAAACGACAGGGGGGCCTATAATGCCGACTTACAGACAGCTTATAAGAAACAAGAGAAAACATAAAGTAAAGAAATCAAAATCCACTGCGCTTGGGAAAAATCCGCAGAGACGCGGAGTTTGTCTGTACGTCAAGACAGCCACTCCCAAGAAACCCAATTCAGCATTGAGAAAAATAGCCAAGGTAAGATTGACCAACGGCAAAGAAGTGATAGCGTATATACCCGGTATCGGGCATAACCTTCAGGAGCATTCAATCGTGCTCGTGAGGGGAGGCAGGGTAAGGGATTTGCCCGGAGTAAAATACCATATTCTCCGGGGTACGCTTGATACCGGCGGAGTTGAAGGCAGAAGACAATCAAGGTCAAAATACGGAGCGAAAAGACCGTCTGAAAAAACAGAGAAGAAAGCGGAGGGTTAAGAAATGCCGAGACGAAAAAAGACGAGAAGGAAAGAAGTCAACGTAGATGCCAGGTATAAGGATAATGAAGTTGCTACGTTTATCAGCCTGCTTATGTGGGACGGCAAAAAAAATCTGGCCTGCAACATGTTTTACAAATCCCTGGAGATTATAGGTAAAAAAACAAATGAGGAGCCGCTTGCGGTTTTCAAGAAGGCGGTGAATAATGTCAAGCCCAGGGTTGAGGTGCGCGCAAGAAGGGTGGGCGGCGCCACATATCAGATTCCTGTTGAAGTCCCTTCCAAGAGAAGTTTGGCGCTTGCCGCAAGATGGATGATAAAATCCGCCAGGGCGAGAAAGGGCAAAGATATGGCTGAAAGGCTGGTTGACGAATTTCTTGAATCAGCGAAGGGAGAAGGACCGAGCGTGAAGAAGAGAGAAGATACTCATAAAATGGCGGAGTCCAATCGCGCATTTGCGCATTACAGGTGGTAAAACTCTTTTTATCTTCCTCAAGCCGTGCCAGCCTTATTGCCGCATAAATAACAGTGTTGCCGTTTTTAATCGTTTTCGCATAAAGCCGCGGGTTTGCCCGCGGGATTTCATTGTGTGGGCATATGGACGAAAAAATAAAAAAGATACGCAATATAGGGATAATAGCGCATATTGACGCAGGTAAGACTACCACTAC
>CAZAMK010000259.1:0-1682 GCA_964486345.1 uncultured bacterium | reverse complement strand
GGCGGCTTTTGTCACCTTGAGAACATCGGTCTTGCCGAAGAAAAGACGGTACGAAATTTTGTGGAGACCGCTGTCGGTTGCCGTGTCCGGTTCATAGGCATTTCTCAAAAGGGTAAGCGACAGATTGTTTCCGTCAACATGGTATCCGTATTTATCCCTGTTCAGCAATGCAGTCCAGTAGTTTCCGCTGTTAAACCCCGCCCATCTCAACGCAGGGTATTCTTTGGGCAGTGTTTCTCTTTTAATGGCACCGAACGGCACCTCAAAAAAGACGTCGGGGTTTTTCATATTCACGTTAAAATTCACACGCAACATCGGAATACCTTCCCTGTCATTTCCCTGCTGCCTCCAGTTTATCTCGTTTTCAAAGTCAATGAACGGAAAGCCTGGGTAGAGGATGATTTTTTGCAGGATATCGGAGTCCATATATTTTCTTTTAATGGAGATTGTTGTAGATAGCCCGTTTTCCCCGGTTTCCACGCTTTCCGCATCAAGCAGATTGTCAACCCGGTATATGTTGCCTATAATCCAGGCGCTCATAAAATGGGGTTTTTCCCACGAAACATTCAACAGGTTTCCTGCTTTTTCCGCCCGCCATGACAGGCGGTCTTCTTTTATGGAAAGGCACGGTGTGAGAACTTCATATTTATTCTTTTTATCATAGAGTTCTCTTATAAGCCCCGTTTTACCGTCTATCTTTATTCTGTAGAATCCATTCTCGTACTCGTCTTCCGCCGGTTTTGCAATCATACTGCCTCTTTCCTGCCCGCTCTTCTTAACAATTGTCTTATACCCGTATCCGCACAGATTCTCTGCTATAAAAGAGGTTTCACTGCCTGCTTTTTTATCAGGGGCAAGATTAATAACGGCGGTTCTTTCCCATCCAAGTGGGTTGAATATAACAATTTTCCCTTCGCTCCCGCCGGACGAAATACTTTTTACCGCTTCTTTCATAAGAGCCTTCGCCCCGGTTTTTACTTCATCCGCCAGTCGTGCCGAATAATCATAGGAAGAATGGATGGCGGAGCCGGGCAGTATGTCATGGAACTGGTTGAACAAAACCTTCCGCCACAGTTCTTCCGTTTCCTCTTCCTGTATTTTCCATCCTCTTATTCCTGCAATCGCACCCAAAGATTCAAGAGTAAGCATTAAGCTTTCACACTCTCTGTTAGTTTTTTTTATATCGCCGTGCGTGGTGTAGCATCCCTCAAATATGGTATTCAATTCACCTGTAACAACGGGCAGTTTGTTCCTGTGTTTTTCAACCGATTTAAAATATCTTTGAGTGGTGGAAAATTCCAGTGAGGGAAAAACGGGTTTCCGTTCCAACCGCAGTTTTCTTTTAATGTCTTTTTCCGTAGGGCCGCCTCCGTGGTCGCCGATGCCGTATACAAAAAGGAACTCCCGTATTCCGTGAAAGTCGTAATATTTAATAAATTCGGGAATAATGGTTTCCGGCGCAATTTTGTTGCTGTAGAGACTGTTGAAAGCAAGCAGTTCCTTTCCGTCTTTACCCTTCCACCGGAAGAGGGGAGTTTCTTTTCCGCATCTTGTGAAAAAATAGTATTTCATGCCGGCGCTGTTTAATACGGAAGGAATTGTGGCAGGGTGACCGAAGGTATCGGGGGACCAGAAAACGTCTGTCTCCGCGTCCATCTCTTCCTATCTTGAAGAGCATTATA
>CAZAMK010000258.1:0-1694 GCA_964486345.1 uncultured bacterium | reverse complement strand
GCACCGTACAGGAGCTTTTGCCGTCAGGCGCAATTGAAGGGGACGAGAGGATAAGAAAAGCGAAAGAACTCCAGAAAGCAGTGCCTGTTGTAAAACTGGAAGAGCTTGAGGAGATAGACGGCATTATAGTGGGAAGCCCGACAAGGTTCGGGAATATGTGCTCGCAGTTGAGAAATTTCTTTGATACAACCGGAGGTTTATGGATGAAAGGTTCGCTGGTGAACAAACCGGCAGGCTGCTTCTGCTGTACGGCTACGATGCACGGCGGACAGGAAACTACTCTCATATCAATGATGTTCACTCTGATGCATCACGGAGCATTGATTGTAGGCGTTCCTTATTCGGTAAAGGAGCTTGCAGAAACAAAATCCGGAGGGACGCCTTACGGACCGTCTGCAGTCGTGGGTACTGATGCTTCCAACCCTCCAAATTCAGTTGACCTGAAGATAGCGGAAGAATTGGGCAAACGGATAACTGTAATATCCGGAAAATTGAAAGGAGAAAAATAATGGGAGAGAAAAAAGTCAGCGTTTATTCAACCTCAAGTTGTCCTTACTGCAGAATGTTAAAGGATTTTCTTGACGCCAACGGCGTTTCATATGAATCTTTTGACGTAGGCACGGATGCCGCAAAGAGGGAAGAAATGATGAACAAGTCGGGACAGATGGGCGTTCCGGTAACCGAAATAGGCGGAAGGATAATAATAGGTTTTGACAAAGAAGCGATAAAAGAAGAACTCGGAATATGACGGTTTATGAAACCATTATAGTGGGAGGAGGGCCTGCGGGCATAACCGCAGGGGTTTACCTGGCCAGAAAGAAAATAAGATTTTCCATGCTTACCGTAGATGTAGGAGGCCAGACTCTTTGGACTGGAGATGTTGAGAATTATATAGGACATCAGTATATTACCGGACCTGAACTTGCCGAAAAATTTGCCGCTCATCTGAAAGATTTCAATATAGAGCTCAATGAAGGTGAAAAAGTGGACGGAATAACAATATCCGGCGGAGTTTTTACGGTTTCTTCCGAAAAAAAGAAGTATTTCGCCAAAACGGTTATCGTATGCACTGGCAGGAAGCCTAAGGAGCTTTCCGTTTCCGGAGAGAAGGAATTCAAGAACAGAGGCGTCACCTACTGCGCAACATGCGACGGTCCTTTGTTTGCCGGCAAAAAAGTGGCTGTTATAGGAGGGGGCAATGCCGGGTTGGAAACTGCTCTCCAGATGGCAAGGATTGTAGACAGAGTTTATCTCATAGAAAAAAAGTCCTATATTTCCGCCGACAGGATACTTACCGACAAACTTGCGGGCTATGGAAATGCAGAAGTGATAACCGGCGCCGCTATAACGGAGATATACGGCGATAAATTTGTCAGAGGGATCAGGATAAAAAATTCCGACGGAACGGAAAGAGAAATTTCCGCGGAAGGAGTCATGGTGGAAATTGGCTCGTTTCCCAATTCCGGTATTGCGGCCGGCGCCGCAAAGAATGAATGGGGAGAAATAATAGTGGATTGCTCCGCCAGAACTTCGGTTCCCGGGCTTTTTGCCGCAGGGGACGTAACAAATGTATATAAAAAGCAGATTATAATTGCCTGCGGAGAAGGCGCAAAGGCGGCAATTGCGGCTTCGGAATACTTGTATTTCAGAAAATGACTGAAAAAATTCAAGTCCTTAACCCTGTTCTCCTTGCT
>CAZAMK010000257.1:0-1699 GCA_964486345.1 uncultured bacterium | reverse complement strand
TATTTTTGGGCGATAACCAGCATCTCAAAATCCTCCGTCGTAAGTTCGTCGTTTCGTGAGAATACTCCGAGTTTTGCCCCGTAAATGTCAATCTTCTGGAAATCAAGAGTTTTTAACAGCCATGTTATTTCCGAAGGGATGTAGTACCTTTCATTGCTTTCTATATTCATCTTTTTCCCCGAGTCGTCCTCAATCTCGGTAATATTGTGTTCCCTGAACGTCATTAAATCAAAAGCACTGCTTTTACAGTCTGTCTGCCCTTCTTCCTTTGCCTTGTAAAATTCTTTCAATGAGTGGAACAGCGGGAATAATCCGTTAAGCGTAGTGAAAATGAATTTTCCCGGAGTTTTCAGGGAAGCGGCCGCATTTTTAAGTATCTCGTAATTCATTTCATCCGTTTCCATCAGGGGGAAGGAGCCCCCGCACAGCATAATTGCCAGGTCAAACTCATCCCTGAACGGCAGTTTTCTTGCGTCGTGTTTCTGAAAATCTATCTGCAGATTCAGAGATTTTGCTTTTTCTTTTGCCCTCTTAAGCATGGAATCGGATAAATCAATTCCGGTTACCCGGTATCCTCTTTTTGTCAGTTCAATGGAGTGCCTGCCTGTTCCGCACCCTATATCTATTATTTTCAAGGATTTATCAGAATTAATTTCTTTTTCTATGAAATCGCATTCTCCCATTGTCCCCTTTACATAAACTTCATCGTCATATTTTTTCCCGTAATTTTCAAATAGCGTCTCGTACCACTGTTTCATGTTCATCTCCCTCCGATATTTTCCTTTTATCTTACAACAGGCGGCGCTATATATACAAGTGGTATAGCGGACGGGTTATTTGAGAGAGTGCTGTTTGAGGAAATCCCATATTACCTCTGCGCCGTTAATATCCATGCATTTGTTCCCGAGCAGAAAGTAGCGCAGGAATGTTTTGCTGCCGGGAAGCTGGTGCCCTCCTCCATGTATGGCATACAGGACGACAGGAGGCTTATTCCCTTTTTGCCGGTAGACAGTCATTTCAACAGTGCACCTGTCCCGCGTGGTTTTGTCAGGAAGCATCTCTGTCTCCGGTTCTTCCGTCAAACCGTTTGCCTTTACCCAGAACGCCACGGTCTCTTCTGTTGAAAGGAGGTTGCCGAAATTCCTGCCGAATAACTGTAGAGTTCCTCCTTCCCATGGAATCAGGGGATCTTTAGTGCCGTTCATGATAAGCACGGGAAGAGGGCGTACAGGCCGGGCGGAAGCGAGATTGACAGGGATGTTTGCAATGACTGCGGCAATGGCGGTAATCCTGTTTCCGAGTTCTATGCCGAGTCGAAGTGTCATCATACCGCCGTTAGAAACGCCCATTACGTATATCCGGTTGGTATCAAGGAAGAATTCTTTGGCAATGCTGTCTATAACACTGTTTATAAAACCGACATCGTCAATACCTGTGTTGTTCCTTTTGCGGAACGTTTTGCCTCTGCCGTCGTTCCATTGTCCGTCAACACCGTAGGGGTAAACGACAATGAACGTTTCTTTATCGGCAATCTTGTTATAATTCGTCCCTTCCGCCATGAGTTCGGCATTTGCGCCATCTCCTCCGTGAAGTACGAAGAGAACCGGCAGGGGAGAGGACGGCATGGCATTATTCGGAAGATGTACGGAATAATTTCGCGTAATACCTTCAAATTCCAGCGTCCTGTCCAGAAAATCCG
>CAZAMK010000256.1:0-1719 GCA_964486345.1 uncultured bacterium | reverse complement strand
CTGTCCCATGCGGCGGGCGCATTGATTTTCGCCAGCCCCCACTGGCTGGGATAGCCAGGGTCATTGGGAACCGCAAGCGCGCTGTAGATGTAGTTGGGCTCGGCGTAAAGAACGTCGGGGTCGGAGGAAAGCTCCCTGATGATTTGTTGTATGTCCGTCCCGGGCGGAGTCTTCAGATGAAAGAGGTTTTTTACCGACCTGAATTCCTTGAGAACGGAAAGGTTTCGCGAGCGGAGGGACTGCCTCTCCTGAACGTTTACAACATCATCCCTGAACCGGACGAGAATCTCCCCTTCTACATAATTTTTTTCTTGAGAAAAACAAGGAAAAACGGTTAACGAAAAAAGCAGAAGGAAAACAAGCAGTAATTTTTTAATGATTTTCATGTTGAGCAATACAGTATTGTTTGTCATTGCGAAGCATGTATTATTATATGCTGAAGCAATCTAATTAGATTGCCGCGCAGAAGACGCTCGCAATGACAAGCTTTTGGAATCGTAATTGCCGCTTACATGCTGAAACGCAAGCCGGTGAACAACCGCCAGCCGCTGGAGCCGTAGCCGTTAACCAGCCCTCCGCCGCCTCCTATTACAAAACTCGCATTCTCGTTCTCGTAACCCCATGAGACAATGCCTTCCACAGGCGTCTGCTCGGTTTCAAACAATTCTTCGCTTCTGCCGTATATCTCTGCGCTTATGAACGTTTTCCGGGTGAAGAGGTATGTGAACCCCGCCCCGAAAAGCAGGGAGTGGTCAATGTCTATCTGCACAAGTTCTTCTTTATCCTGGTACGCATAACCGACGTTGAAGAAAAAACGCAGGTTGCCGCCGGTGTAGGCGTCAATTATCAGCCGTACGCCTCCCGCGGCGCTTTCCACACCCACTAAAGCATCCTCGTTTCCCACGGGCAGTTGAATGTAAGGCGCTATGGCAATGCCAAATCCCGTCGCCCTCGTCTCCGCAAACTCCACTCCCCTTACGCTCGGCTCGTTAAACCTGTATTTTGCACTGATTATAACGTCTCCGATGCCGCTGTCATCCACGCCGGCGATTTCGGAATCCTGACTTACGGAATAAGGCACGCTCACGGATATCTGCCCGCTCTCGCCCATGCCAACGGTCAGCGCCGCATTGAGAAGATGCTGTTTTCTCACAAGGTCTTTTTCCAAACCTCCTATGACAACCTCAACAGGCCTGTCGGCATAAGTATAGAAAAAATCCAGGGCGGCCTTGCCTTTTCCAATGGTATCTGTCGTAGGCACTATCACGGTGTAATTTTCCCCCGGCGCAACCTTAAAGTGGTTTGTGTCCGCGGCAAACCCCAAATAAGAAATCCCGAGGAGCAAAACAACTGCCGGAAGCAACGCCGTCTTCATTACAAATTTTCTCATTACCGCCTCCCTGTTAATTCCTGCCGCAATTCTAACATTTTATTACATGCCGAATCGTACGCCGGTGAACAGCCGCCATCCGCTGGCGCCGTAGCCGTCAACAATCCCGATGCCCGCTCCAAGCATAAAACTCGCATTCTCCTGCGTATATCCCCAGGACAGAAGTGCCTCTACCGGCGTCTGCTCGGACTCAAAGAGCTCCTCGCTCCTGCCAAATATCTCGCCGGTGACAAACATGGTCCGGTTAGGCAGGAAGTACGTCAGCGCCGCACCGAAAAGAAGCGAATTGTCTATGTCTATCTGCACCAGCTTTTCACTTTTCTGGTATC
>CAZAMK010000255.1:0-1721 GCA_964486345.1 uncultured bacterium | reverse complement strand
ACAGGGTTTGATATAACCGTCGCTTCCGAGGTTATGGCGATACTTGCGCTCACAGACGGATTATCCGATTTGCGCAAGCGGCTCGGGAACATTATCGTTGCCGAGTCAAAGAGCAAGATGCCGGTAACAGCCGAAGATCTTAAAGCCGCAGGCGCCATGGCGGTACTTATGAAGGATGCTATAAAACCGACGCTGATGCAGACGCTTGAGCACACCCCCGTATTTGTACACGCCGGACCTTTTGCAAACATAGCGCACGGCAACAGTTCCATCATAGCGGACAGGATTGCCCTGAAACTGGCTGATTACGTTGTTACGGAAAGCGGCTTCGGCGCAGACTGCGGTATGGAAAAATTCATGAACATAAAATGCAGGTACAGCGGCCTGAAACCCGACTGCGTTGTTATCGTATGTACCGTAAGAGCTCTTAAGATGCACAGCGGGAAATTCAGGGTTGTGCCGGGCAAGCCCCTTGACAAAGGCCTTATTGCCGAGAACATCGCCGCACTTAAGGAAGGCAGCTGCAACCTGATAAAACATATTGAGAACGCCAAAATGTTCGGCATTCCCGTTGTCGTGGCGGTAAACAGGTTTACAACAGACACGGAAAAAGAGATAGAGACTCTGAAGGAAATCTCCCTTAATGCCGGAGCCGACGATGTCGCGATGAGCGACGTATGGGCAAAGGGCGGAGAAGGCGGAATAGAATTGGCTGAAAAAGTTGTGAAAAACTGCGAGAAAAAACACGATTTCAAACTGCTCTATCCCGACGGATGGTCACTTAAGCAGAAGATAGAAACCATCGCCACAAAGGTTTACGGCGCAGGAAAGGTTGAATATGCCGGACTTGCGGAAGAAAAGATAGCGACATATACAAAATGGGGTTTTGAGCATCTGCCGATATGCATGGCAAAGACCCATCTGTCGCTTTCGCACGACCCGAACCTTAAGGGCAGGCCTGACGGCTTCACACTGCCTGTCAGGGATATACGGCTCTCCGCAGGCGCGGGATTCCTGTATCCTCTCTGCGGCGAGATGCGGACTATGCCGGGGCTTCCGAGCGTTCCCGCGGGGACGAAGGTGGATATAGATTCCGAGGGCAAGGTCGTCGGCCTCTTCTGAACAAGTTTTTGGTAGCCGCAGGTTTTCAGCCTGCGTACTCCTCTGTCATTGCGAGGAGCGAATATTGCCTCCCACTTATCTTCCTCCCTCTTGAGGGGAGAGGATGAAAGGTGGGGGTGAAAGTTCCGCTGCAATCTCTTTAAAATTACAACGATAAATATCGATGGTAAATTAATTACGAATAAAAATGGTTCAAACTTCTGATGAAAGGTAGACTACAATATGTAAGGGAATTGTTTGTTTTCCTAAACCCATCCACTATTTTCTTTTTCAGTAAGCTGTTTCAAAAAGCTTTTCTTAACTTGTTTGGAAATGAGGGTTCCTATAAGTAATAGGAAGAATAAAATCACTACCATTATTATTACACTGATTTTCCCAATCTGCCTAAAACTTTCCCATGTTACAGGTAGATTTAAATTGAAAATCTGAAGAATTATTGAAATAAGAAGATAAGAGAATCCAACGAGAGCATTAGCATGTTCACTTGTGATGTTTTCTCTCATAACACTTTCTGCTCCACATGTCCACAGAATAATTGTTTTTTGTGCAGAAAATCTTAACTTATTTCGTATTAACATAAAAGAAGTACAGAAACTGAA
>CAZAMK010000254.1:0-1744 GCA_964486345.1 uncultured bacterium | reverse complement strand
TTTCAAGAGAAAGGCAAATTACCGGTATAAGGAATGACGCAGAGAACATGAATTTGAAAAAAAACGTTGAAAGAGTAGCGGCCCATATCTCCGCTGGAGAATGCTTTATTTCCGATTCCTCGGAGATGTGAATGCCCAGCGCGTCCGAGAATGCGTCGGCAATCGCTATTGTAAGAATACCGCCGAGTATTATGGACTTTGACTGCGTTCCAGAATGCAGTCCCACAATCAATCCAAGCGTGGTAATGATACCTGACGTAAGCCCGAAGCTGAAACCTGTTTTAAGCGGATGTTTTAAATGTTTCATGATAGTTCTCTCTAACTTCAGGCTTATTTTAGTATAAACTGCGTTAATGTGCAAACGTATTTTGCAGTCAGATTCATTAAGGAGTATGATATAATAATTTTCAAAAACAAAACGGAGGAGAACATGAAGACATCTATATATTCTTTGTCCTGCGCGGACAAAAATCCCGCGCAAGTTATAAAGCTTGCGGAGAAATACAATTGTGAAGGAATTGAGTGGTGGTGCAGGGAAAAAGGGCATGTAGATATGAATGCCATTCCCCAGTCCGCAGAGGAAGTTGCAAAGATGATGAAAGACTCGCGTTTGGAAACGGCAGGCATTGCTCCCTATTTCAAGTATAACGAAACAAAAGAAGAAATAGCAAAAATCTTCGGCGTTGCCAGAATATTGAATACGCGTAAAGTCCGCTGTCACAGCTATCCGTTCCCGGGAGACGGCGTCTCCGTTTCAGAACTTATGGACAGACAGATGGGGTGGCTGGAAAAAGAGGTTTTGCCCATGACGGAGAAATTTGACGTTCAGCTGAACATTGAACAGCATCATAATATGATTTGCTGTACGCCCAATGCATGTCTGCAGATGGTTGGGAACTTTCCTCCGGAGAGAATAGGAATCATATACGACCCGGGCAACAGCCTTTTTGAAGGATTTACAAAGACTGCGTATGCATTAAGCGTGATGGGAAAATATATAAACCATGTCCATGTAAAATCGGCACGCTATGTAACAGAAGGCGGAAGCGTGCCTTCCGGCAGAAAGCATCCTATGGAGTTCGGGACTCTTGAAAAGGGAGATTTGAACTGGGAAGACATAATAAAACAACTTTGCGGCATCGGCTACAAAGGATACCTTTCTCTGGAAGCGCTTGACGAGAGAGAGTCGGAGACCAAATTGAGAG
Organism: uncultured bacterium; assembly: GCA_964486345.1. Classification (GTDB taxonomy): domain Bacteria; phylum Ratteibacteria; class UBA8468; order B48-G9; family JAFGKM01; genus JAFGKM01. Next base: position 539 of record CAZAMK010000254.1, on the reverse strand, counting down.
AAGATATTCCTTTCCTTCAAAATATACTTAAGGAAATCAAGCAACGGGAGACAAAATGATAGTTACTACAGTGGAAATCCATGTCAGGGAAGATAAGATAGAAGAATTTATAAAGGCAACCGTTGAGAACCACATGGCATCGGTCAAAGAGCAGGGAAACTTGAGGTTTGACGTACTGCAGAGCATTGAAGATCCTTCCAGATTTACTCTTTATGAGGCGTATGAGACTGAAGAGGCCTCTGCGGTTCATAAAAAAACGCCGCATTATCTGAAATGGCGCGAAGTCGCCGGAAACATGATGGCAAAACCGCGTATCGGCACTGCCCACAGAGTTGTCGCACCGCAAGATACATCAATGTGGCGTTAAATGGTTTCTAATCACTGAAAATTGCCATCCCGCCTGAAAAGTTTTAAAATATAAACTCACTTAGAAATTCAGCCCGTGTAGCTCAGCGGCAGAGCAGCGCATTCGTAATGCGCGGGTCGTCGGTTCAAGTCCGACCATGGGCTCTATATGGAAGGATACTTCGGCGACCCGC
>CAZAMK010000253.1:0-1759 GCA_964486345.1 uncultured bacterium | reverse complement strand
CGTAATGGGCCCGGCCGCCTGCGACCTTAAAGGGCTGGAAATACTGGACAGGGTATTCAAAGACGGCGACTATAAAGACCCCTGTTACGCGGAAAGAAGAGAAAAAACTCTAATCATAAGTTTTGACTGCGCTTCCCCTTACTCTTCATGTTTTTGCGAACTGGTCGGACTTCATCCCTACCCGGAAGGTAATTTTGACCTTAACGTTTCCATGATTCCTGAAGGATTTCTTGTAGACATCGGTTCCGATAAGGGCAGGGCTTTCATTGGGGAAGACCAGAAGTTTTTCCAGATAACCGATGAACTGAAAAAGAAACGAGACGAAGGCAGAAGTAAAGCGGGTGAAGCAATAAAGGAATCCAACAGGGATTTTGACTTTACAAACATAGAGAACCTGAAGGGCGCCTGCCAGACAGAATTATGGAAGGTGCCGAAAGAAGTTGAAAACTGCGTCCAGTGCGGAAGCTGTACCAACAACTGCCCTACCTGCGTATGTTTCCTGCTTGAAGATACGGGAAGCCGGCAAGAAATGAGGAAAACAAAGGTATGGGACAGCTGTCTCTTCCCGGGATACGCAAGGATGGCGGCAGGAGCGTCTCCGCGGCCCACTCTTTACGACCGGTACGCAAACCGCTTGCTCTGCAAATACTGGTATATGGTGGAAAATTTCGGCATGAAGGGCTGTACGGGATGCGGAAGATGCATTGCGGGGTGCGCCGGCAAGATTGACAAGAGAAGAGTAATTACAGAAGTGTTGAGGGAAAAAGAGAAAGTATAATGGACAAGAATATTTATGAACCTATTAAATGCGAGGTGCTTGAGGTAATAACCGAATCGCCCACGATAAAAACGGTTATACTTAAGCCGGAAAAAGAGTTTTCTTTCCTTGCAGGGCAGTTCGCCTCCCTTACCGTTCCGGGGGTAGGAGAAGCTCCTTTCACTCCTTCATCCTCTCCTTATGAGAAGAAAACGCTGGAGTTCACGGTAATGAAAGCGGGCAAAGTCACCGCAGAGATACATAACCTTAAGCCGGGTGATACGGTAGGGGTGAGAGGCCCTTACGGGAAACCTTATCCGCTGGATTTTTATAAAGGAAAAGAGATACTGCTTGTGGGCGGGGGCGTAGGATTGGCTCCTCTGCGCGCGCTGTTTTTTGCGCTGATGCATACGGTCAAGGATTATAAAAGGATTGTCTTCTGCTGCGGAGCAAAAACGCCGGATGATTATATCTACAAGGGTAAAATACTTGATGAATGGCATTCTCTCTGCGACAAGAATCCTGTTTGTTTCAGGATAACCGTAGACAGAAAAGACGAAAAGTGGAAATACGGGGAGGGAGTCGTCACGAAAACTTTAGACGGCCTTGACGTTAACATAAAAAATTCCGTTGCCGTTGTTTGCGGGCCTCCGATAATGATGAAGTTTACAACGCTTAAACTGCTGGAAATCGGCTATACAGACCCGCAGATATACCTGTCAATGGAAAGGAAGATGTACTGCGGGGTGGGACAGTGCAGACACTGCCTCATTGGCGACCTTTTTGTATGCAAGGACGGTCCTGTCTTTACTTACGACAAGCTGAAAGACAAACCCAACATCTGGGTGTAACTCTCACCCTCACCTTAATCCTCTCCCCTCAAGGGAGAGGAAAATAGGGAGAGGGAGAAGAAGAAAAATGAAGAAACTTTATATTGACTACGACAAACTGCTGGAGACGGGAAGCGCGGATATAAAGTGCAGTTACCGTATGCATCCTGAA
>CAZAMK010000252.1:0-1775 GCA_964486345.1 uncultured bacterium | reverse complement strand
GTGGATAAATACGAAGAATATATCTTCCCGCTGGTGATAGAATAAGGACGGTTTTTTGTTTAGAGGGGTGTGTGTTATAACGAACGCACCCCTCTTTTTTTATCTGTTCACCAAATAAAGGATGAGGAACTCAAGAGTTATGAGAACCAGCGTATAAAGGACAAATTTAATACGGGAGGGTTTACGCTTCCCTTTCTCCGCAAATACCATAACAACCGCAAGGTTTACAGCCGCATAAGTAAATAATAATCCTCCGAAACTCAAAATCACCCAGAGATAAAAAACGAACGAAGTATTAACAAAAACCTTTAAAACGAAGAAAGCAAGAATAATCAGAAGGCAGGGAAGAAAATCCTTAACCTTTAATTTTGTCCCGATAAAATATTTCCTCTCGGAGCGGTAACTACTGATAAGGCGGAAGCAAAAAATCCCAAGGGAGGCTCCCCCGAAAAGCCCCGAAAGAAACCTTGTGTTATTTCCCGCATCCACGGCATGTATGAAAGATAAAAAACCTTCTGTCAGAAATAAAGCGAGGATAATCCCGGAGCAGATATAAATACGCCTGTCGTAATCAACAAACCTCTTTCTTGCCGCGGTAATCCAGAGAAAGAGAAAAAAAAACATAAAACCGGCATAGATGCCCGAGCATCTCGCGCACAGAGGAAGGAGTCTGCCTACGATGATGAAACATCTTTCCGGATGCTGGTGGCAGACGAGAGAAGAAACGCTGTAAACAATATTATTCAGCAGCATTATATGTTGACCGTCTCGTGTACTTCTTTTTCCTTCTTCCCTTTAACGGAATTGCCCTCATCAATTTCAGGACTCCCGCATAACAGAGGAAAAGCAAGGATTTCAGGCGGGAGGTAAGAGAAGAAGGCCCGAATGTATCCAGATATTTTTTCCGCAATATACTGATGGATTCCTTTGCTTCTCGCGAAGGAGCGTATACGCCCGCAGCGAAAAGAGCGGGGTATATCTTATGGCACCACAATTTATAGTTTGACGCCCTGGCTTTTATCCGCTCATTGGCACTCTCCCTGCAGTTTATATAACCATTCAGGTTCACTTCAAACGTCCTCAATATGGAAGGGCCGTCTTTTTCATAGAGTGTTTTTTGCGTGAAATTGACATACCTGATTACATCTTCGTCTTTTATGCTGGTATGCCTGTGCATGATGGAATAAAGGTGGTGCTTTTCCCATCTGAAATTCTCCGTGTACAGCTTGTTCTCTTTCTTAAGCCTGTCCCACAACCTCGTTTCCGGACATGGCATCAGGCTTGATATCTGGTTGTACGTCGGTTTAAGGTCGGTGAAATAATTTATGTCTTCCATGATGTTTTCAGGAGTCTGGAAATCCCATCCGATGATAAAAGAACCGACTGTCTGTATACCCGCTTCCCTTAGGGAAGCAAAAACATCCTTTATATCTTTACCTTTTCTCTTGGGCAGATTGGTGAATTTGGACTCAACGCCTATCCATATGGCGGAGACTCCCATCTCTACAAGCTCTTCTGTTTCATACTGGGAAATGCTCCGGATACTGCCGAATCCCGCCCATGCCACCTTCTCCGGAGGAATTTCTTTATCGTTCTTGATAAGCCTTGCCATCTCCCTCACATAAGCGGCGTCCGCGAAAAAATCCTCGTCGTAAATCCATACGAAGTTGCACTCTTCTTTGAGTAGTTTGCTCTTTATTGTTTTCCACAGTTCGGCGGGAGAAACAAGCGTCACTTCCTTATAATCAAAAAACGCCGAGGTACAGCAAAACTCG
>CAZAMK010000251.1:0-1784 GCA_964486345.1 uncultured bacterium | reverse complement strand
CAACGCCTTTCATCAGTAGTTTCTCCTTCCCCAGTCGTAATGGATTTTTTCGGTATCAAAGGGCAGTCTCATTTCATCGGGTTTTTTGTAGTTGTAAGTATTTGTCGGCACGTTTATCACAAAAACCTCTTTATTTCCCACGCACTTGAATCCGTGATAAACCAGCGCGGGTATATGGATAAGGCAGGGGTTTTGTTCGCCGATGAAGAATTCATTCACTGCGTTGAACGTTTTACTCTTTGCCCTCAAATCGCACAGGACGATTTTCGCCATCCCTTTCACTACGGCAATGTTGTCATTCTGTAACCGGTGCGCATGCCACGCCTTCACCACTCCCGGATATACCGTCGTAAGATACACCTGTCCGAACTTTTCAAACAGCTCATCGTCCCTCCTGAATATTTCCATCAGGCGCCCGCGCTCATCCGGTATCACATTCAGTTTTTTTATCTTCACTCCCGCAATTATCTTTTCCATAGCACCCCCGCAATTACCATCCTCTTTAAACTCCTTAATCTCTATTATACAAAATTATGCAATCTTCGCAAAACTCCCCCTGCCCCTAAAGATTGACTAAAAGCGGGCGCGAAGGTATCATTAAATGTATCCTTTACGGAGAAACAACATGAAAAAAACTGTTTTCGTTTCAACCCTTGTAGTATTACTCTTTCTTTTCTCCGCCGTTCTGCACGCCCATCTGTGCGACAACGTCTTCCGGCAGGCAAACGCGCTCATCGTGAAACCCGAGTTTGCATCTTTAGTCGTGAAAGACCAGTCAACTTTCAAAATTTTCCTCCAGAACAACATGGACAGGGGAATCGCCGAAATAAGCTTGATACCGGAGAGCACCGCATTTGAGTTTGAAGTAACTCCGGCAAAAATGTCAATTCCAAAAGACAGGCAGGTATACTTTCAGGTAACGCTCACCCCGAAATCAAGCATAAGAACGGGTAATTACACCGTAAAATTCCGCCTTGTAGGCGGCGGCAGGGAATTCAAGTCTTTTACCCTTGAAGGACTGGCGCAGGAAAAAACGGCAGATACTGTAAATATGAGAGGTTTGTCACAGATCAGGCCTGTATCAGAAGGGCCTCTTTTAGACGGAAATTTGAACGATCCATGCTGGAGAAATGCGGTTGTTTTGTCAAATTTCCGCTCACCGTCCGGACCCGAGCCGGCTTACAAAACATGGGTGCTTATAATCTTTGACAGGAACAATCTTTACCTCGGCATAATGGGACGGGATGAATCAACCCAGAAACTGATGCCGTCCGACCGCATGGAAATAATCCTTTCCCCCGGAAAATCGGATTCTTCGGGTTTCTTCATGACTTTTTCCCCTGCGGGTACGCCTCAATACAAGAGATACGACAGGCAGGCATCTTACAACTGGCAGCCGGCGGGGATAAAGTGCGAAACTGTAAAGCGGGCAACCGACTGGTCCATGGAAATAGCCCTGCCTCTCTCCTCTATAGAAACTCCTTATCCTTCCGAAAAGACACTCTGGGAAATCCGTTTTACAAGAATAAAAGAGAGCGGGCTGAAAGAAACAAGCTTCTGGGCGAATGATACGACCGGCTATCACAACGAAAAAGGACTTGGAAAGATTGTCGTTATGCCTTAAATGAAAAAAATAATCCTTTTTTTTATTATCTGCTCGGGGACTGTCTGCATATTTGCTGAACAGAAAGCAAACATAGTTTTTGAGTATCCTTCCTTCACGGGGGATTTTTACGTTGCCGGCAAAATGTCATTCCCTCCGGGAGCTGTCCTTTCAGAATCAA
>CAZAMK010000250.1:0-1786 GCA_964486345.1 uncultured bacterium | reverse complement strand
CTGCATCCCCTTGCTTTCAAGCTGGAATATGCCCAGCGAATCTCCCATTGAGAGCAGGCGGTACGTCTTGCCGTCGTCAAGGGGGAAATCCTTTATCTCCACTCCGTGCCTTTCCTTAACAAGATTCAGCGTATCCTCTATGACGGAAAGGGTTTTTAATCCGAGTATGTCAACCTTCAGCAGTCCTATTTTTTCAACGCCCTCCATCTCAAACTGGGTCGCGACTTCGCCTTTCGGTCCCCTGAACAAAGGGGCATATTCATATACGGGCTTTTCGGTTATTACCAGGCCGGCGGCATGGGTTGAGGAATGCCTTGCAAGCCCCTCCAGTTTCAGGGATATGTCAAAAAGGTGTTTCACCCTTTCATCGTTTTCTATTATATTTTTTATTTCCGGATTGGATTTTATTTCGTCATCAAGCGTAACGCCCGGTTCGGGAGAAATAAGTTTTGCCAGACGGTCAACCTCGCTGTAGCTGAACCCGAGGGCGCGCCCCACGTCCCGAAGGACAGCCCTTGCCGCCATCCTTCCATAGGTACCTATCTGCGCAACGTTTTCCGCCCCGTACTTTTCCCTTATGTAGGAGATAATCTCCTCCCTGCGCCTGTCGCAGAAATCAACGTCTATATCCGGCAGGCTTATCCTTTCGGGGTTGAGGAATCTCTCAAAGATAAGGTTATACGGAAGGGGGTTTATCTCCGTAATCCCGAGAAGGTATGCAACGAGGCTTCCCGCGGCCGACCCTCTGCCGGGACCTACCTTGATGTTTTTGCTTTTTGCTTCGTTGACAAAATCCTGGATTATGAGGAAATAACTCGGAAACCCCATCTTTTTGATAACGTCAAATTCGTATTTCGTCCTATCGGTAATTTCATTTTTAACGGCGGGAGCATCTATTTTCTTGCAATCCAGTCCAAATCTTTCAACAAGCCCCTTCAGTATAAGTTCCTCAAGATACAGCTCCGGCGTTTTCCCTTCCGGCGGCGAAAAAATAGGGAGGTGATGTTCTCCTATATTTATTTTTACATTGCATTTTTCACTAACCTCCACCGTATTGGCAAGCGCCTCGGGGATATCCTTGAAAGCGGCATACATCTCTTCGGGAGTTTTGAAGTAGAATTCGTCGGTGTTGAATCTCATCCTGTCTTTGTCTTCAATATGCGCCCCCGTTTGTACGCACAGCAGAACCTCGTGGGCAAAAGCGTCTTCCTTTTTCAGGTAGTGGCAGTCGTTTGTCGCTACAACACCCGCGCCGGTTTTCCCGGCAAGCTCTATCAGAAGTTTATTCGCTTTTTCCTGGTCGGGCAGTTTGTTGTCCATTATCTCCAGGTAAAAATTCTCCCTGCCGGCGATATCCTGGTAGAGGCCGACTATCTCCGCCGCCTTTTCAAAATCGCCGTTCAGCAGATGGCTGCTTGCTTCCCCTTTGAGGCATCCTCCCAGTATTATGAGCCCTTCCGAATATTTCTCAAGAATCTCTCTGTCTATCCTCTGCTTATAATAAAAGCCTTCGGTATACGAAAGAGTGGATAGTTTGAGAAGATTCCGGTACCCCCTGTCGTTGGCGGCAAGAAGGGTTATGTGGAAATACGCTTCTTTCTTGCTGTCGTATTTCTGATCAAACCTGCTTCCGGGAGCGATATACATCTCGGAACCGATAATGGGCTTCAAACCGTGGCGGAGGGCTTCTTCATAGAACTTCAGGACGCCCGCCATTGTTCCGTGGTCTGTGATGGCAAGCGCTTTCATGCCGTATTTATGGGCGAGTTGAGTGGCGCCGGCTATC
>CAZAMK010000249.1:0-1786 GCA_964486345.1 uncultured bacterium | reverse complement strand
TCCGCGCAAATCCCTTGATGGACGAGCCGTCAAATCCCATACCGTCTTCAAGGGCCCCCTTTAATTCGTCTGTCGTGATGTTGAATCCCTTCATCTGGCCTGTGATGTCCGCAAACCACAAACGGATGAATTTCACGTCGTTTTCTTTTGCCAGTTTCAGAATATCTTCTTTCTTCAAGTTTTTGTCGTTCATTTCTCCCGTCTCCTTTTCTTTACCAGAATTGGTAAAATTTTCAGTTTGCATGTTACCGCTCTCCATTGAACGGCGGTAAAAATAAAAAAGCCCGGACCAGCACCTATGCTGTTCCGGGCGACATTGCCCCCAAACTCCCCTTTGATTTAAAACTGCCTCTGCACCTTTGCAAAAACTGGTTATATTATACCTCATATTTTCCGCCTGTCAACACACACATACACTTTTAAAAAATTCCAACATAAGGATAGAACCTCTGCCAGTGCCCTGCCGGGTGGTTTCTGAAGCGGGCGTCTGAACGAGGAGCGTCCCGATGAAAATAATCGGGATGAAGAAGACCGCCCGGTTGGGCACATATTGATTAAACATTGTTATGTCGGAATTTGTTTATACCACACTTTTTTCCCGCGCAACCTGCGGTGTGATAAAATAGAAGAGACATGAATGAAAAGATAGCGGTGCTTGAAGATGAAAAGGACATACTGGAGCTTATAGCCCTGCACCTCGGGAAAGCGGGGTACAGGGTAGCAAAATTTTCAAAGGCCGACGACTTTTTCAAAGCCGCCTCAAAGGAATCCTTCGCTCTCCTCGTGCTTGATCTCATACTCCCGGACATGGATGGAATTGACGTATGCAAATACATAAAATCCTCTTCCGAATTATCCCCTCTGCCGGTTATCATGGTAACGGCAAAAACAGAGCTTGCCGACAAACTTGTAGGCCTTGAGGTCGGAGCTGACGATTATATAACAAAACCCTTCTCTCCCAAAGAGCTCGTTGCAAGAGTCAGGGCGGTACTCCGACGTTATTCGCCCAAACCCGGAAGCGAGAAAATCCGCATAGGCAAAATACTGCTCATAGACCCTGCCCGCCGCGAGGTTTACGTTGACGATAAAAAGGTAGAGCTGACATTCGCGGAGTTCGGAATACTGCATATACTTGCTTCAAAAAAAGGATGGGTTTTCACGAGGGAAAAAATAATTGACACCCTGTGGGAAGGAGAAAAAGCAGTTATTGAAAGAACGGTGGACGTGCACGTGAAAAACCTGCGCGAAAAACTCGGCAGGGCGAAAAAACACATAAAAAACATAAGAGGAGTCGGGTACAAAATAGAAGAATGAGCCATATAATCCTGTTACTGCTTCTTGCGGCGGCCGTCTTGCTTGCAGTATCTTTTTATCTGAGGGCAAAACGCCTTGCCGTATCTTCGGAAAATCTCTCCATACAATATACCTCTCTTTCAAAGACCGGAGAGGCGCTTAAAATCAGGATGGAGCAGATAATTAATGGTTTCCCGTCTCCCGTTCTGCTTATGGACAGGGACGGAATTATCTCCTTCGCAAACGCGGAGGCGAAAAAACTCGCCGGCACTGCGGAGGTTGAGGGAAACAGCTATCTCAAATTCTTCAAGGAAACTGATTTTATAAATTCCGTTCAGGAAGTCCATAGTAACGCCCTGCCTCTTGAAAGAGAAGTTTTATTAAGCGGCCGCACTTTCCTCACGCGATTCTGCCCTCTCGGAGAGGCGGAAGACGTACTGATATCCGCCAGAGACATTACGGCAGAAAGAGAACTGGAGAGGATAAAACAGGA
>CAZAMK010000248.1:0-1789 GCA_964486345.1 uncultured bacterium | reverse complement strand
CGGCATGCATTATATTTTTTATCATCGCGTTTTTTTTTAATGAATTAATCCATAAATCCTCACCAGGGAGAATCACTCCTCCCAGAAAACCATCTTTTTCTGATGCTATATCAACTGTTACGGCTGTGCCCGCATCAACAACTATTACGGGCGAGCCGAAGAGTTTTATTGCGGCCTTGCAGTTCAAAACCCTGTCAACTCCCACTATGCCGGAGTTTCTTATTTTGAGAGGAATACCGCAATCCGGAGGTTTAATGATAAATGTCCGTTTCCCATACATATCCAGAAATTTCTGTTTTATCTTTTCATTGAGATGCGGAACCACCGAGGCCAATGCTATGTATTGAGGCTTTATCTTTCCAAGCGCAGTGGGAATATAGAGATGAGAACCGCCTTTGTGCTCAACTGTGAAGACCTCTTTCAGTTTATTGTTTTTGAAAAGGCCGAACTTTATCCTTGTGTTTCCGGCCTCAACGCCTATTGTATCCATCTTCCCTTTTATGGGCGCGACCTTTATTTGGCATATTTGTAATAATCTTCGGGTGTGCTGTTCACAATCTCATTTATGGCATTTTCCAGCATTATCATGACAGCTTTTTCCATCGGTGTATTCTGGTAGCTCTCAAATCCCGCTCCGAGAGCCACTCCGCCGATAACTCCCCCGCCTATTAACCCAAGGCTGGACTTAGATGAATAGCCTTCCACAGTCCCTGTTTTTAATATGCGTCTCGTTCTGACGTCCACAAGTCGGATGCTTGCCGCAATGTACGCTTCCTTCTTGGACAACTTTACTCCGGCGCCTATTTTCCACGGAAGCGGTATCACAATCCCTCCGCCGCTTTTGCCCTGGTAGTCCGGTTCAAATGCCGTGATAGCGCCTGTCAGGATAATGTCGGCGGTTTCAAAAGTTCCTTTTTCAGGGGCGTTGGCCGCCCATCCGCTCTGTCCCAGTTCATACTCGCCCTTTATATCCTGCAGTGCCGCACTTTCAAGGACTATGAACCTGTTTGTCTTAAAAAGCGCATCAATAATCATCTCCTGCATTCCATCGCCTATCCTGCCGTACGCTTTGCCCGCTTTAACCTCAAAACTGCCCACGGTAATCCTTGCTTTTGGGCCTTGGTAGGATGCGACTTCCTCAAACGACGCCCCGCCTGTCGTAACCTTTGTTTTTACGCCAGTATCGGATGTCGCGCACGAGGCGCAAAGAATTATAATTGCCACACTCAATAAGGATTTTTTAAACATATTGACCCCCCTTTCCAATAAATATACCACCGCCCGCCTGTTTTTGCAACATAATGAGATTTGACGGGATTTTAAGAGAGTGTAAAATATGAAGCATGAAAATATTATACGTACTTACGGTGCTTTTTATATCGGCCATGATAGGCACTGCGTTGAATGAGCTTCTCCTGCTACTGATTCCTGAACACTGGGGCATTTATGAGATACTCGCTTCTTCACTAAGTCCTGCATGGAGAATTGAAGAAATGAACATCATCGTGGCTACTTTCAATTTCGGGATTGTTTTCAATTTCAGCATCCTTACCCTTCTGGGGATAATAACGGGATGTTTTTTGAGCTTTCGCAGGGTGTAACTACTCTATTTCTTTTTCCACGGGCGGATGCTCTTGTCCTCCGACTATGCGTTCCATAAGCTCCTGTATATGCCTGTCGCTCTCATCCGCATAGTTTTCCCTGTGCGCCTTGAATTTCTCAATAAGGCCCGCAACATAAAGACCGCCCAGGAAGTGCGGAAGTATTACATAGTCTGCACCGCTCTCAT
>CAZAMK010000247.1:0-1819 GCA_964486345.1 uncultured bacterium | reverse complement strand
CCCGGCATGCGGAGGCAGTATTGTGAAAGACGAGGAAGGCGTCGCCATCAGATGCCTCAATGTGCGATGCCCCGCCCAGGTAAAGGAACGGATAACACACTTCACCTCAAGAGACGCCATGGACATAGAGGGACTGGGTGAAAGATGGGTTGATATATTCGTGGATAAAAAAATGCTTTCCGACTACGGCGACATCTATACAAACATCACTTACGAAAAACTCATGGAACTTGAGCGCATGGCGGAAACATCCTCGCACAATCTTGTTGAAGCCATAGAAAAGAGCAAAGATAGGCCTCTTGCCAATCTCATCTTTGCCCTCGGTATAAGGCACATAGGCATAAATGCAAGCGAGATTCTCGCGGAAAGATTCGGCTCAATAAAAGAACTGGGCGAAGCGGACGAGGAAACACTTTCTTCAATAAACGAAATCGGGCCGGTCATGGCAAAGAGCATCGCGGATTTTTTCAGGAATGAGGAAAACATACGCGTCATAAAAAAACTGAAGGACGCCGGCGTAAAGATGCAGCAGGGGAGGGCGGCGGCAAAAAGCGATAAATTCGCAGGCATGACCTTTGTCATAACAGGCACCCTTTCCGGATATACAAGGGACGAACTCACCTCACTGATAAAAAAGCAGGGCGGGAAGGTTGCCGGCTCGGTTTCCGGCAATACGGACTATCTGATATGCGGCGCCGACCCGGGCTCAAAGCTGGACAAGGCAAAAGAGCTGAACATAAAAACCCTCTCCGAATCCGACTTTGAAAACCTCTTTCTTTCCCCTCTCCCTTGATGGGAGAGGGTCAGGGTGAGGGAGTTTTTAACGTCCTTTGTCATTGCGAGCGCTTTCTGCGCGGCAATTGACGTTTTTCGTCATCCCGATTCTTTTTATCGGGACAGACGTCTTTTGCCATCCCTGCGGATAGTAGGCAGGGATCCATAACTGTATTTTCCTCGCCCCTTGCGGGAGAGGGACGCAGGGTGAGGGGGGCATTAAAATTCCCAAATGAAAACACCAACCGAACTGTCCGACTACTTCTTACAGCACCTGCGGGTGGAACGCAACCTCTCCAAAAACACCGTTGCCGCATACTCTGACGACCTGAAAAAATTCATGAATTTCCTTCAGACCGGCAATTACAAACTAACCAATCTGGACAGCGAAAAAATCACCTCCTTCATCCTCTTCCTGAAAAAACAAAACCTCTCCTCATCAACAATCGTCAGAATCCTTTCCTCCGTCAGGAACTTCTATAAATTCCTGGCCGGACACGGTTTTATAAAAATAAATTCACTCCCTCTTATAGAATCGCCGAAGGTGCACCGACATCTGCCCGAAGTTTTGAGCAAAGACGAAATAACCCTTATGATAAAAGACATCTTCGGCACAAAGAACGGCATCCGCAACCTCGCATTAATTGAGCTTATCTACGGAGCGGGCTTAAGAGTTTCCGAGATAGCCGGCATAAAAACAGGGGATATCAACTTTGAAAACAACCAGATAAAAATCACCGGCAAAGGCAACAGGGAGCGCATTGTTTTCCTGAACAAAAACTCCCTCGCCGCCGTAAACTCCTACCTTGCGGAGCGCGCCAAAAAACCCAAAAACGCCGCCTCTCCGTATCTTTTCGTGAACAACAGGGGAGAAAAGATTTCAAGGCAGTCCGTCTGGAAGCTGATAAAAAAAATGAGCGCCGTCTCACATGTTGACAAAAATGTTTTCCCCCATATCTTCAGGCACTCATTCGCCACGCACCTTCTTGAAGGCGGACTTGATTTAAGAATCGTGCAGGAGCTCCTCGGCCACAAAACCCTTGCC
>CAZAMK010000246.1:0-1821 GCA_964486345.1 uncultured bacterium | reverse complement strand
CTCCGCCAAATAGCAAAGATTTTGACTTTTGGCTTGAGATAGGTTATCATCACTTTCTATGTTAACACAGGAGATTGAAAAACTCGTAAAACTCCAGGAACTGGATACGGAGATAAAAACATTCAGGGAAACCATAGATAATTTCCCGGGCAGAAAAAAACAGCTGGCACAGTCCGTAGAATCCGCGCTTGAAGATACAAACCTCATCAAGAAAGAGCACAAAAAACTGCAGGTGGAAAAGAAGGAAAGAGAACTGGAGATTCAGGCAATAGAAGAAGAAATAAAGAAGCTTCAGAAGCGTATGGACGAGGTAAAGACCAACAAGGAATACAACTCCCTCCTTTCCGAAATAGAAACGTTGAAGGGTAAAAAAACAGGCATAGAAGACCTTCTTCTCACGCTGATGGAGAAGGACGAGGATATAAATAAACAGCTTGCCGGCCATTCCGTAAAATCCGAAGAATTCAAGAAAGACACCGCGCTTAAAATACAAGAAGAAGAAAAGAAGATAGAGGGAATGCAGACGCTCCTCAAAGAAATATCAGCGGAAAGGGAAAAACTCGCCTCCGAAATCAACAAAGACCTGTATAAGATTTACGAAAAGGTGAGAAAAGGTAAAAAAGACGGCATAGCAATATGCATGCTTGAGGGGGAGAGCTGTTCAAGATGTTCCGTTTTCGTACCCACCTATATAGCGGAAAAAGTAAAGACTAAAAAAGAGATAGTCAACTGTGAAAATTGCAGCAGAATACTCTATTGATGGAAACCCTCACTGTTTATATTGATGGCGCCTCAAAAGGCAATCCGGGGAAAGCATCCATAGGAATTGTCGTATATTCAGATAAAAAGCTCATCAGGAAATACGGAGCTCCTATCGGAAACACAACTAACAACTCTGCCGAATATATAGCCCTCATAACAGCCCTTATTGATTGCCTCTCCTATTGCCAGGCAAAACTTGAAATAAAAAGCGACAGCCAGCTCCTTGTGAAACAGATGCTGGGAGAATATAAAGTGCGCGACGAAGGACTGCAGAAACTGCAATTCATAGCGGCGCGGCTTGTTTCAAGGTATAATAGTGTGTCCTTCACGCACATCGCGAGAGAAGAAAACAGGGAGGCGGACAAGGCCGCAAACCAATATATAGAAGACGGGCAGAAACAATTGTTTTGAATTAAATAACCCTCAATCAAGAACGAAGAACGATATTGGCGCGCTCTGCAAAACAGGGCTCGCAATGACAAAATGCGTCAGTTTCTATTATTTATTTTCTAATGTTCTATTAAGGGGGCAGTCGGACGGCCGCTTATACGCAATAAAATTGCGTATGGGAGGAAAGTCCGGACTCCAGCAGGGAGGATGGCTCCTAACGGGAGCAGTCTGCAAAGACTGGAAAGTGCCGCAGAAATACACAGCCCTACACAGCTGCGAATAGCGGCGGAGGGCGAAGGTGAAATGGCGAGGTAAGAGCTCACCTTCCGCCGGGCGACCGGCGGAGCAGGCAAACCCCATCCGGAGCAAGGTCAAGCAGAACCTACGGGCCCCTGCCTCTACAGGTTCGGGTTGACCGCATGAGTCCTTGAGCGATCAGGGGCCAAGATGAATGGCCGTTTAAACAGAATCCGGCTTATGAACTGCCCCTTTACTTTGAACCGACGTTTTATGTCGTTGCGAGAGCTGATTTTTCCGGCTTGCAATAACAACTTTTGTATCTCAACGTAATATGTCTGAATTCTTTTCCATTCCTTATATGGAGGAAAAAAATGTCTATCGCAAAGTGGATTGAAAACGGCATTGATAACTTGAACGAGGAATTCGGGG
>CAZAMK010000245.1:0-1822 GCA_964486345.1 uncultured bacterium | reverse complement strand
AACTATTTTTTCGGCGGCGACGACTTGTTACTGGAAAGAGCACAAGATAAACATCATTGATACTCCGGGGCATGTTGATTTTACCGTAGAAGTTGAGCGTTCTTTAAGGGTTCTTGACGGCGCAATAGGGGTTTTTTGCGCAGTGGGGGGCGTACAGCCTCAATCCGAAACGGTATGGCGGCAGAGCAACAAGTACCGTATACCGAGGATAATATACATAAACAAAATGGACAGGACCGGGGCCGATTTTTTTAAGGCTATCAGGGAGATTGAGGGAAAACTTCACTCCGAGGTGCTGATTATTGAACTGCCTGTTTTTACCGGAGACGAATTCAAAGGCATCATTGACATTATTGAAGAAAAGGCCTTTTTCTATCCATCGGAAAATGAAACTGTCGTAGAAGAGAAGGAAATTCCCTCCGATATGAAGGAAAAGGTTGAAAAGTACCGCGGAATTTTGATGGAAAAAGCCGCCGATGCCGACGAAACGGTTATGAGGAAATATCTGGACGGCGAAAAGATAACGACGGACGAATTGAAGCGGGCAGTCAGAAAGGGGACGATTGACTGCAAATTCTTCCCTGTTTTATGCGGAGCTTCTTTAAAAAACAAAGGAACTCTTCTGCTGTTAAACGCCATTGTTGATTATTTGCCTTCCCCCGTTGACATGGGCGAAGTTAAAGGAATAAATCCCGTGAGCGAAAAGGAAGAAATTCTCCGGCGGAGCGAAAAGGAAAAATTGTCGGCGTACATTTTCAAAGTGTTCAATGACGAAAAATTCGGGAAGATGTTTTATGCAAGGATATATTCGGGCAAAATAAAAAGAGGACAGACCGTTTATAACTGGAGTACGAATACGAGCGAAAGGATTATGAGAATTTTGGAAGTGCATGCAAACAAATTTCAGGAAAAAGAAGAAGCGTTTGCCGGCGATATCGTTGCGATTTCAGGATTTAAAAAAAGTTATACGGGAAACACCCTTGCTGAAAAGAAACATCCTGTTTTGTTTGAACAAATAAAATTTCCGGAGCCGGTTATCTCCGTTTGCGTGGAGCCCAAAATAAAATCGGACATGGAGAAGGTTTACAGGGCGCTTCTGAAAGTTTCCGAGGAAGATCCCACAATCAGAATAAGAGTTGATGAAGAAACGGGCCAGACGATAATTATGGGGATGGGAGAGCTTCATATAGAAGTCGTTGCCGAAAGAATAAAAAGAGAAAACAATTTGAATATCCGGCTGGGCGAGCCGGAGGTTGCATACAGGGAAACAATAACCGTACCCGCCGAAGGGGAAGGCAAATTCATAAAGCAAACGGGAGGGAGGGGCCATTACGGGCACGTCATTTTAAAAATAGAGCCTTTGCCGAGAGGGGAAAAATTTATCTTTGAAAATCTGGTTAACAATAATGATATCCCGAGAGAATTTATACCTTCCATAGAGGAAGGGGTAAAAGAAGCCATGGAATCGGGCGGTTTGGCGGGAGTTCCCGTAGTGGACGTTAAAGTTACGGCGGCAGGCGGTTCTTCACATAACGTGGATTCAAATGAAATCGCCTATAAAATCGCCGCATCTATGGCTTTTAAGGATGCGGCAAAAAAAGCCTCGCCGGTTTTACTTGAACCGATTATGGCAATAGAAGTTT
This sequence comes from uncultured bacterium, assembly GCA_964486345.1. Classification (GTDB taxonomy): domain Bacteria; phylum Ratteibacteria; class UBA8468; order B48-G9; family JAFGKM01; genus JAFGKM01. The sequence continues at coordinate 179 of CAZAMK010000245.1, read as the reverse complement.
CCACCCCCGAGGAGTTCATGGGAGAAGTCCTTTCAGACCTTGTGCGCAGAAACGGTAAAATAGACAATGTCAGTACGCAGGGGTTAATAAAGGTTATAGACGGCAGGAGTCCTTTAAAATCGGTTTTTGGATATTCAACTTCATTGAGGTCATTGACACAGGGACGTGGAAATTATATA
>CAZAMK010000244.1:0-1832 GCA_964486345.1 uncultured bacterium | reverse complement strand
ATACAACCGCACATCATATCTCATGGATAGAAGTATATTTTCTCCCAGAAGCAGGAAAATTCCCTTACCAGATAGGCAAGGTTGAGTTTGCTTCTCACGGCGCATCTTCAGAGGGTGTTGATACGAGCACGGTTTATTCCCTGCCCGAAGCGGTGTTAACTTTTAAAACCGGAAAAAGCGGAATGTTGCACGCCGCTTCTTACTGCAATATACACGGTTTATGGGAAGGGTCAGTTGAATTAAAGATTTAGAAGAAGGCTAAGAGAACGCGACACATAAGGTGGGAGGACTGATGGAAGAAAACATATTGTCCGCATTGAAGGTCGGGGATACGGTGAAGGATTTTGAATTTGACGTATATCTTCCGGATAAAAAGGATTTCGGTAAAATGAAATTTTCTGATGTTTTCAAGGAAAAAAGATGGCTTATTCTTGTATTTTATCCGGCAGACTTCACTTTTGTATGTCCCACTGAACTTGCTGACATAGGAGAGAAAAACGACATTTTTGTGAAAGAAGGTGCTGAAGTCGTTTCAATGAGCACGGATACGCATTTTGTCCACTATGCATGGCACAGACAGGAGAAACTGCTTGCCTGCGTTAAATATGCCATGGGTGCAGACCCGAATCACAGAATATCAAAGGCCTTCGGGGTTTATGATGAAGAAAAAGGCCTTTCATTAAGAGGGACTTTTATAATTGACCCTGACGGCAAACTTGTTTCTTCCGAGGTGCATTACTACAATGTCGGCCGGAGTTCCGAAGAATTGATGCGCAAGTTCATGGCTTTCAAATATGTAAGGGAGCATCCGTTTGCGGTATGTCCCGCCAAATGGGAGCCGGGAGAAAAAACCCTTGATGCAGGCGACAAAAGCAGTATAGGAAACGTATCGGAAAAAATGCAGGGAAAATAAAATTTTAAAGACATAAAATATACAGGAGGTGATACAAATGTGCAAGTGCTGCTGCGGAGGTACAAAGAAGGATGAAGGGAAAGTCTACGAATGCAAAAAATGCGGTAAAACGGGAAAAGAGCCCAAGTACTGCTGTGGAGAGATGATGAAGGAAAAGAAATAAAATGTCCAAAACAAAAGTTGTCGGGATACTGGGCAGTCCAAGAAGAGGAGGCAACAGCGAGATTCTGCTTGACCGGTGTCTTAATTCCGCTGAAAGAAACGGTGCGGAAACCGAAAAATTCGTGCTTAATTCCATGAAGTTCATAGCGTGCCAGGAATGTGCGGAAATTACAAAAGACGGCAGGTGTAAAATTAAAGACGATATGCAGAATATTTATCCTGCGGTTGAACAAGCGGATGCTGTCGTTGTTGCCTCTCCCGTTTTTTTCGGAAGTCTTTCTGCCCAGACAAAAATGATGATAGACAGGTTTCAGTGCCAGTGGCTCGGCTTATACTTTTACAAGACCTATAAAATAGTGAAGAGGAAAAGCGGGGTTTTTTTGTGTGTCGCCGGAACAGACAGGAAGGACTTTTTTGATAATGCAAAGGCAATAATCAAAAACTTTTTTGTGACGGCAGGCGCTTCCTATAAACACGAACTTTTCTGTCCCCTTACGGATGAAAAAGGGTCGGTAAACAGTCATGCTGATTGCCTTGAAAGGGTGGAGGAAATAGGCAGGCTTATTGCCGGAGGGAAAACATGAAAACAAGGGTAATGGTCCTTTATTACAGCATGTTCGGCAACACATACAGGATGGCGCAGGCTATTGTTTCTGGTATTGAGAAAGAGGGCGGAATCCCTGTTTTTCGCACCGTACAGGAGCTTTTGCCGTCAGGCGCAATTGAAGGGGACGAGAGGATAAAGAAAGCTAAAGAA
>CAZAMK010000243.1:0-1838 GCA_964486345.1 uncultured bacterium | reverse complement strand
GCCGCTTTTTTCTTCGGTATCGCCTTCAGCAATTCACCGAGCTTCACTTCCGCGTAGATGACGACCTTTGCCATGTCTTGCCCGTCCTGCACGGCAGCGCGGCGCGCAGTTTCGGCCATGCCAACCTTGTTAATGGCCCGGATTTTGGCCTGCTGCGCCCTCACCGCTTCCTCGCCGACGAGGATGAATTCGGCCAATCCCTCGATGGTGTCAGGCAGGTGTGTTACTGTTTGCGTTAATTCCATGTTCCTCCTCCTTGCGTTTTCGCCAAATAACGGCTCGTCTTCTGTGTGCTTGTTCAGCCGGTGCAGGAACGCATAGACAGCATCTGCGAACGGAGTCGCCGCAGGTGTCCTACGAAATCCAGGACGGGCACTGCGGGATTCTCGTTATAGAGCCGCATGAGTTCATGCGTTTTGGTATCGTTCTTGAAAAGGAAGACGACCCGAGATCCCTGCTGTTGCAGACTGGGGACAATCCCACGATGCTGTAAAAAGGCGGCCAGATTGATGTCATAGAGCGGAAGCATAGAAGAGGTCGTTTCCATCGTCATCGTCCTTTCCTGTTTGACAATTGGTATTGCGAAAACAGTGCCAACTGTTGCAAAAAAATAAGATACATTATTACAATAACTTATGAGTTCATGAGTTTTCGGAAAAGAGGTTATTAAATACTTAATTTGCATATTAGTATATTGAGTGATATATGATTTTATATATTAGAAAACGGAAAGGGGAATGAAAATGGAAAAGCAAGATGGAAAAAAATTCGAGAAGTTCAAATCATTACTCGAAAAGCATTTCCTTAAAAAGGATGCGAGCGGCATCACCGATGGTCTGATAAAAGGGTTCAGAACAGATTTAGATAAGCTCGGCTTGAGCAAAGAAGATATTTTTCTGTACCTTGTTCAATACTTCACCTGGATTTTCTATACCGCCACGATAAAAACAACCGATAGACCTCTACATAACAACCGCGGTTATGCCTTGGCGCTTTTTGCCAAAGTATTTTTTGATATTATCGCCGGGTTGAGAGAGCCAATCATATGGGGGGATTCGGATGTGAGGGTTGTGGATTTGATTATCTTTCTGTCGGGGATAACGGACCGCCCATTTTACTACGCGCCTATGTCAGACAAACTGGCTTTATTTGCAGGGAGTGATGAGACGGTCCTGATAACCGGTGAGACGGGCACGGGCAAGGAACTCCATGCCAAGGCGTTGCATTATTTAAGTGCACGGGCGAAGGAAAAGTTTGAAGCAGTTAATTGTGCCGGGATACGAAAAGGGGGCGTTCACCGGGGCTGTCAATCAGAATAAGGGGATACTTGAACAGGTTGGCAGGGGAACATTGTTCCTCGACGAGGTCGGCGACATGCCGATGGCCCTGCAGGCAAAATTATTGCGTGTGCTTCAGTCCGGCGATTACCGCAGGGTTGGGGGAACTGACACTTTGCACTTCGATGGACGGGTCATCGCAGCCACAAACAGAAATTTGAAAGAGGAAATCGGGGAAACAACGCCAAAGTTCCGTCCCGACCTTTTCTACCGACTTAATGTCTTACCAATCCGACTTCATTCCTTCTGCGAACTTTCAGCAGACGAAAAGAAGTTGGCTATCTTAATAAAACTGCGCCAGGTTAGATATTCAAAAACAAACAAGCCAGGTGAATGGTCGGAAATGAGATTTTTGTCAGACAACATAAGCCTTTTTGATAAAAAAGGACCGGACGGTGATGAGATAGACGTTTATTTCACAGTAGGGGAAAATCCATATATTTCTGAAGAGGCCGTTGAACTTCTTGCCAGTTATTCATATCCCGGGAATTACCGGGAGCT
>CAZAMK010000242.1:0-1850 GCA_964486345.1 uncultured bacterium | reverse complement strand
GGGTTCATCCAGTATATAGATTACCCCGACTAAACCCGAGCCTATCTGCGTTGCCAGTTTAATCCTTTCCGCCTCCCCTCCGGAAAGCGTATGCGTCATCCTGTCCAGCGTGAGGTAATCAAGCCCAACCTCTTCCATGAAAATCAGGCGGCTTATTATCTCCTTGAGTATCTGTTTTGCTATAATTTTATCCCGTTCCTTCAGGTTTATTTCGTTAAAAAACTTTTTCCCTTCCTTGATGGACATTGCGGTAACTTCCATAATTGATTTTCCGGCAACCCTTACCGCCATGGATTCTTTTTTCAGCCGCCCGCCTTTGCATAAGGGGCACGTGACTTCACGGATATACTTAAGTATCTCTTCTTTTCTGTACTGGCTTTCCGTCTGGTGGAAAAGCCGTTCAAGATTTGGAATGACGCCCTCAAAGCCGTGTTCTTCCGAACCGTTGAGAATAATGTTAAGTTCTTCCTTCCGCAGGTCGCACGGGCGGTCATCAATATTCCTGCCTATTTCCCGGAGAACTCCGCGCAGAAGGCTTCTATAGTAGAGGAAAAGCCCTTTTCCTCCCGCATCCTGCCACGGTTTAATCGCCCCCTCTTTGAAAGATTTTGTCTTGTCGGGGATGACAAGCTCCGGGTCCACCTTCATAAGGAATCCCAGTCCTTTGCATTCGGGGCAGGCTCCGTAAGGGCTGTTGAATGAAAACATGCGCGGGGACAGCTCTTCAAACCCCACATTGCAGTGGGCGCAGGAATAATTTTCGCTGTGAAGGGTTTCTTCCCTGTCCCGCAGGGTTACCATCAGCCCTTTTCCCACCTTCAGGGCGGTCTCCACGCTTTCCGCAATCCTGCTCCTGTCTTCTTCGCCCGGTACGAACTGGTCCACAAGCACGTCTATGCTGTGCATCTTGTAACGGGCGAGTTTTATATCTTCTTCAACGTCGTAGAATTTTCCGTCTACCCGCATCATCAGAAATCCGCTTTTCCGCACCTGCTCAAAAATGCTTTTATACTCGCCTTTCCGTCCTCTGACTATGGGCGCAAGAATCTTAATTTCCCCCTTCCCCTTTTTCTCCTCCCTCTTGAGGGGTGAGGGTGAAAGTCTGCGGGCCGCAGTGTTGTCCCCCGCTATCCTGTCCGTGATTTCCGTTGATGACTGTCTTGATATCACCCTGCCGCATTCAGGGCAGTGCGGGATGCCTGTCCTTGCGTAAAGAAGCCGCAGATAATCGTATATCTCGGTCGTGGTGGCTACGGTTGAACGCGGATTTGAAGCGGCTTTTCTCTGTTCAATGGCGATTGCCGGAGGCAGTCCTGTTATATGGTCAACGTCCGGTTTTTTCATCTGCTCAAGAAACTGCCTGGCGTACGCGGAAAGGCTTTCTATGTATCTCCTCTGTCCCTCGGCATAGAGGGTATCAAAGGCAAGAGATGATTTGCCTGACCCTGATATGCCCGTAATAACCACAAGCTGATTTCTCGGGATATCAAGGTCTACATTCTTTAAATTGTGCTCTTTAGCGCCTCTGATACTGATAGATTTAGGTTCCATGGTAAGCAGATATTATACTCTTTTTTCCGATTTTTTCCATTACATACTGTTTCCTCTACCTTTAGGGGAGAGGATTGACGGTGAGGGGGACATTTGTTTTGTGTATAGACAATAAATGCAGCGGTGCGTCCTCCTACGCTCTCAGAAAAAACGAGCTACGGCAGGATAAAATTCATCGCACGGTTATTATATGGAGGGTTTGTTGCAGAGGCGTACGGCAGTGACAAAAGGAATCAGCGGAGCGTTTCTGAATGCCGGGTCTGTGGGTTGTGCCCAGAAGGTTATCTTTACCAGAGTGG
>CAZAMK010000241.1:0-1869 GCA_964486345.1 uncultured bacterium | reverse complement strand
CATCCTTAGGTTTAAGGTGTGCAAGAAGGCCCTGATCTTCCTTGATAACAACTCCCAACCGTGCATATCCGCCAATAGTTCTTTCGTGCAGCAAAATTATAGGCAACCCATCTCCGGGTACCTGAACGGTGCCCGGCAGAACACCGTCTGATATTATGCTCTTCTCGGCCCCTTTGTTAAAAACTAATGGTTCACCTTCCAATCTGATACCCGTTCTATTAAGCTTTGCGGAAATTTTATACCATGAGAACACCTTTTTATCAAACAATCTGCTAAGCGATTCTGAAGAAAAATATTCTATTTCCGGACCTTTTAATAAGTGCAGTGTGTGAGGAGAGCTCATGTCGGGAATGTTTTTACCAATTATTTCGCAAGGATTTTCCGGCCTTATTCCGATAAACTCAAGCCTGTCGCCTTTCAGGAGTGGCCTGCCGCCAAATCCGCCGAATCCGCATTCAAGATTTGTTGAAAAACTGCCCATTATCTTTTCGATATCCATTACGCCTGAAAAACCAACATAATAACGCAGCCCTTCAAGCGCGGCCCTTACCTTCAGCACGTTTCCCCTTTTTGCCCTGAATGATGACCACGGCTTCAACTGCTCGTCGTCGAGAACGGCCTCCACCTTTGCGCCTGTGATTACGCACGTAACATCTGAAAAAAATTTAAGTGAAAAATCATTCCCCATTACTTCAACTGCAGGGGTACCCAAAGGGTTATTCAACAACTCGTTGAGTGTTCTGTAGGCAAACAGATCAAGCGCGGCAGAAGAGGGGACTCCGCAGTCTGCATAACCGTAACGTCCCTCATCAACTATCATGGAAAGCCAGCCAGGATTAACAACCTCAATCATGCCCTCACAAACCTCACTTTATCGCCGACGCTTATTTTACTGTACGGTTTTTTCGCATGGTCAAACAACTCCGCTTCTGTTTTTCCGATAATCTGCCAGCCACCCGGCGAGTCATGGGAATAAATGCCCGTCTGAAATTGTGCAAGTCCGACGGAACCCTTCGGAACTTTTAAGCGAGGCGTTTCGAGTCTCGGAACATACAGCTTTCTGTCGAGTATGCCGAGGTAAGGAAAGCCCGGCATAAAACCAACTGCGTAAACATTATATACGGTTGATGTATGCAGACGGATAATTTCATCTTCAGAAAGCTTCGTATGGGATACGACGAATTCCATGTCGGGACCGTTTACGCCTCCATAAGCAACCGGGATTTCGTGGATTACCTGCTCCGGGGCATCAAAGGCGCTTATATTTGACTCCCTTTCCCTTAAATATGAAACAAGTTTTTCAAAAGAGGTTAACTCACATTTAAAACGAATCAGACAGGTAAAAAAAGAGGGTATTATATCAATAATTTCTACTGCCTCAAGTGATTTCAGGAATAGATAATATCTGCGAATATTTTCGTTTATGACCGGGTCGATTTTATCACCAAAAACCACACGAATCCCGTCTTCACCGTATCTCAGATATTCCATAAAAGTCCTATTTTAAAACACTAAATTACAATTTCCAAATCCTAAACAAATCCAAAATCAAAAATTTGTTGTTTATTTGAATTTTGAATATTTGCGTTTGTTTAGAAATTAGTGCTTAGGATTTTGAAATCCCTTCTATAAGTGGTTTTATCCCTACTCCTTCCCTCGTCAAATACTCCCTTATCTTCCTCGCAGCCTCTATGCTTTCCTGATTATCACCATGTATACACAGTGTATCGATATCCATTTCTATCCAGCGCCCGTTTATGCTTTCAATGCCCTTTTCTTTAACCATACGGGTTGCACGGATTGCGATCAATTCATTGTCTTTCAAGACCGCATCCTTGTATTTACGGGGGAGAAGTTCACCGTCATCCG
>CAZAMK010000240.1:0-1890 GCA_964486345.1 uncultured bacterium | reverse complement strand
TGTCTATTTCATGGAGTTTTTCTCTTTGATAGAGGGAAAACAGAGAAACAGCGTATAGCGCACAGCGTAGAGGAAAAAGCAATTAAAGCTAAGAATTATACGCTAAACGCTCCACGCTCAACGCTAAAATAAAGGACGGTAAAATGCCTCACAGAAAAGACCTTAAAAAGATTATGATTATAGGCTCCGGGCCCATTATAATAGGGCAGGCGTGCGAATTTGACTATTCCGGCTCGCAGGCATGCAAATCGTTGAGAGAGGAAGGATACGAGGTGCTCCTGGTAAACAGCAACCCCGCGACTATAATGACCGACCCAGAGATGGCCGATATAACATACCTTGAACCGCTGACAGTTGAACTGCTTGCAAAAATAATAGAGAAAGAACGCCCTGATGCGCTTCTTCCCACTCTCGGCGGGCAGACGGGGTTGAACCTTGCAACCTTCCTTTCAAGGGAGGGAATCCTTGAGAAATACGGTGTTGAAGTAATCGGAGCCGACATATCGGCGATAGCCATGGCTGAAGACAGGGAATTGTTCAAAAACGCAATGACCGAACTCGGCATAGGAGTGCCCGCAAGTGCACTCGCCTATAATCTCAAGGACGGAATGGAGATAAGCAAAAAGCTCGGATTCCCGCTCGTTTTGAGACCCGCCTACACGCTCGGCGGAACGGGCGGCTCCGTCGCCTATAACATTGAAGAACTTGAGAAAAAACTTGAATTCGGCCTGGACACAAGCCCGATAAACGAAGTGCTGATAGAACAATCCGTCCTCGGCTGGAAGGAAATAGAATTTGAAGTCATGAGAGACAGCGCCGACAGCGTAATAATGGTCACATCCATGGAAAATATAGACCCCATGGGACTTCACACGGGCGACAGCATCGTTGTGGCGCCTGCGCAGACCTTGAGCTTAAGAGAATACGAAAATCTTGTGCACCTATCAAAACAGATAATTAGAAAAATCGGCGTTGTTGGAGGAGCAAACATACAGTATGCGGTAAATCCCGATGATGGCAGGGTTGTAATAATAGAAGTAAACCCGCGGGTTTCCAGAAGCTCCGCTCTGGCTTCCAAAGCCACTGGTTTCCCCATAGCGAGAATAGCTACGAAGCTTGCCGTGGGATTGACCCTTGAAGAAATAGACAACCAGATAACGGGAAAAACAACCTGTTTTGCAGAACCCACCGTAGACTACTGCGTCTTTAAAATCCCCCGGTTTACGTTTGAAAAATTCCCTGCGGCGGATAAGACCGTTTCAACATCCATGAAGGCCGTCGGGGAAGCGATGTCAATCGGCAGGAACTTCAGGGAAGCCCTCCAGAAAGGACTGCGCTCCCTTGAAACAGGCAGATACGGGCTCGGCGCGGATAAAAAAGACATCTGGGGCATCAACCATCAATTCTCGGGAGAAGAGAAAGAACTTATAGCGAGGAAGATATCGGTGCCGGACGACGAGCGCATTTTTTACCTGCGATATGGACTGCTCGCGGGAATGAGCATTGATGAAATCTACGGACTTTCAAGAATTGACCCGTGGTTTCTCCACAACATAAAAGGGATTGTTGAAATGGAAAAAGAACTCTACAGGTATTCCGGCATAAATGCACTGCCCGCGGAAATTCTGGAGAAAGCAAAGAAATCCGGTTTTTCTGACAAGCAGGTATCGTTCATACTCAACTCTTCTGAAAAAGAGGTCAGGGAAAAGAGAAAAAAGGAAAAACTTTCAGCCGTATTCAAACAGGTTGACAGCGTGGGCGGCGAATACCCTGCGGAAAAACCCTATTATTATTCCGCCAATGAAAAACATGACGCCGGAGCGGTTTTCGGAAAAAAGAAAAAAGTCGTTATCCTCGGGGGAGGGCCTAACCGCATTGGGCAGGGCATTG
>CAZAMK010000239.1:0-1899 GCA_964486345.1 uncultured bacterium | reverse complement strand
CGGTCTCGGTCAAATCAAGATACTCGTTCCTGCCGAAAGAAAGGACGAGGCGGAACAACTCCTTCCTAAATAATCTGTCTTGCAATCCTGTTGACATACCGCAAAAAAAGAAGTAATATAAGTTTAGTCTAACTTTCTTAGTTTAAACTAACTTAATAAATTTCTACGGGGTGGAACTATGCTGCCGCTTACCAAAGCAGGTACAGGCAAATACAAGATTGTAAGTATAAATTCCGCATGCCCCGGCGCAAAAAGGCGCCTTACTACACTCGGTGTTTTTACAGGGGATGAGATAGAGGTAACGAAACCGGCGCACGGTCCAGTCATCTTCAAGAAGCACGGGTCAAGAATAGGCGTGGGGCAGGGAATGTCGGTAAATATAATGGTTGAGGAAATCGCGGGAAAAAAGTCCTGACCAGCGAGGAAAAATGGAAGAAAAGATTATCATTCTCGCGGGAAACCCCAACACGGGCAAAACCACCATATTCAACGCTCTAACAGGTCTCCACCAGAAAACGGGAAACTGGCCCGGAGTTACCGTTGAAGTCAAGGAAGGTTTTTTCACATACAAAGATATCCGTTTCAGGGTTATAGACCTTCCGGGGACTTATTCCCTGACGTCTTTTTCCGAAGACGAAAAGATTGCGCGGGACATCCTCGTCAAACAAAGAGCCGACGCCGTGGTCGCAATCGTTGACTCGTCCAACCTTGAGAGGAACCTTTATCTCGCCGCTCTCCTGCTTGAGCTTGAACAAAAAGTCGTCATAGACCTGAACATGTACGACATCGCGGAAGAAAAGGGCATCGCCGTAAACATTGAGAATTTTGAGAAAATCATCCCCGTGCGTTTTGTCAGGACAGTGGCAAGCAAAAAAGAAGGCATAGACGGGCTGAAGGAAGTCATTTATGAAACAGTCAGAGAAGAAAAACCTAAAGTCTCCCGCATAAATTACGGCCCCGAGCTGGAAGAAATAATCTCATCCCTTGAAGATGAGGTCAAAGACATCTCATCTCCCTACCCTGCCAGATTTTTTGCAATACGCCTCATGGAAAAAGATCCTGATTTTATAAACCGCATGCGCAATGCCGCCGTTTACGGCAGAATTAAAGAGATTCTTTCTGCGGCGGATGCTCGTTTCCCCGAGATTGAAGACTGCCTGATAGACAGAAGATACGGTTTCATAAACGGGGTTGCGAGAGAGTGTTCATCCAGAAAAGACATGCTTGAAGAGAAGATTGAACTCACCAGCAGGCTGGACAGGATTTTCACCCACAGTTTCTTCGGCGGAATAATGTTTTTATTCTTTATATGGCTCACGTTCAGCATAGTTTTCAACTGGGGCGGTCCGTTTACGGAATTGCTCGGGAAACTCTTTTCCTTCCTCTCTGTAAATGCGGTAAAACTCCTTCATTTCCTTCGTCTGCCGGAATGGAGCGCATCTCTGGTGGGAGACGGCATCATAACCGGCGTCGGCTCTGTGCTGGTATTTCTGCCCAACATATTCCTTCTGTTTTTCATCTTTTCAGCCCTTGAAGATTCGGGTTACATGGCGAGAGCGGCTTTTGTAACCGACAGAATTATGCATAAGATAGGTTTACACGGCAAAAGCGCCATACCCATGATACTCGGGTTCGGATGCAACGTCCCGGCAATCATGGCAACGAGGACGCTTGAAACAAAGAAAGACAGAATAATTACCATAATGGCACTGCCTTTCATGAGCTGTTCCGCACGCCTTCCGGTTTACCTGCTCTTTACAGGAATATTTTTCAAAAAATACCAGGGGACGGTACTTTTTTCCCTGTATTTCACGGGGCTTATTTTAGGACTGCTTACCGCTAAATTGTTCAAATCGGCGTTTTTCAGGGAAGAAACAATCCCCATCATCATGGAATTGC
>CAZAMK010000238.1:278-1899 GCA_964486345.1 uncultured bacterium | reverse complement strand
GGACGACAAATGCGCTGAACTTCTTAAAGAAATCGGGATTGACATCGTAAAAGGCAACGCATCCGAAATAGCAAAACTCGCGGGGATGGATGTATATACCCGCGGAGTTGAATCAACAAACGTTGAAACGGATTTGAAAGAACTCGCCAAGAAATTTGCCGCTCAAAGAGAGTCAGTTGTCGTTATAACCGGAAAGCAAGATATCATTTCTGACGGAAAATCCATCTACCTATTCAATAACGGACACGACATGATGTCAAAAATCGTTGGAACCGGCTGTATGTCAGCTTCGGTCATAGGCGCCTTCGCCGCAGTGGAAAGAGATTATGCAAAAGCGGCGGCCTCGGCGCTAACCGTTTTTGGAATAGCAGGGGAGCTCGGCGCAAAAAATTCCTTCGGTCCTGGGACATTCAAACAGAATTTTTATGATGCTCTGTATAACATTAACGAGCAGGATATAGAAAGAATGGAACGTCTGGAAAAACTCTGATGGACCTGCGCAAAATTGATTTTTACTTTATAACGGACTCCGTCCTGACAAAAGAAAACGTTATTGAGGACGTTGAATCCGCACTTTCGGCGGGAGTAAAAATCATTCAGTACAGGGAGAAAAACAAATCCACCAGAGAGATGGTCAAAGAGGCATCCCTGATAAAAAAGATGAGTGAGGGTAAAGCGGTTTTTTTAATCAATGACAGGATTGACGTTGCTCTCGCTGCGGAGGCGGACGGCGTGCACCTCGGGCAGGACGACATGCCCTATCCCGCCGCAAGGCTACTTCTCGGGAAAAATAAAATAATCGGATTGACGGTTCATAACGCGGAAGAAGCTGTCGCCGCAGAAAAAGCAGGAGCGGACTATATCGGCGCCTCACCTGTTTTCCATACAAAAACAAAACCTGACGCAGGGAAACAGGGAGGTTTGGAGTTGATAGAAGAAATCAGGAAAAAAGTCAGAATACCGGTTGTAGCGATAGGAGGGATAAACCTTAATAACGTTGCCTCCGTTATAGAAGCAGGCGCCGACTCCGCCGTAGCAATATCTGCGGTTATCGCCTCGAACGACGTTGAAAAAGAATGCAGGCGGTTTATTGAAATAATTTCTCTTTGTAAAAAAAAATCCGTTTAGAATTTCAAGAGCACGTAGTTTTCCTGAAATTCCCTTCCATCTTTCTTCCACTTGCTCTCCACATCCGGCTCGTTTAATAGTGTGGATTTCCTTTTTAGTCAGGCCTCTTCCCGCCTCGCGGAAAGAATCAAGGCGGAGGCAGTTTTCAATGTACAGATGGCACTGATTGAAGTGAAAACCTGCACAGTCTTTTATAATCCTCTTCAGCGTCTTCAGACTTTCAGGCTGTCTTGCAATGTCAATCTGGAATGCCCTTGTCTTAAACAATGGGGAGGTTTCCATTTTATTTCCTTTCAATAATTGTCTATGATTTTGTTTATTGCCGCGAGGTCTTCCCCGCTCAAATTTATATCCCCCGCTTTCACGTTCTCAATAGACTGCTCCGGCCTCCGGGCCCCGACAAGTGCATGAGTGCATCCTTTCTGATGGAAAGCCCATGCGACAGACAGCTGGGCAAACGTGGCTTTATATTTTTCCGTAAAAGCTGTCAGCT
>CAZAMK010000238.1:0-268 GCA_964486345.1 uncultured bacterium | reverse complement strand
GGGTTATCTCTCCTGTGGTCGCCGTCGTTAAAAACATAGTCGGGAGAGACCTTGCCGGTGAGCAGTCCTCTCGCAAGAGGAGAGTATGCAAGAAATGAAATGCCTTGTTTTTCACAATAAGGGATGTTGTCCTTTTCTTTTTTTCTGTCAAGCATGCTGTAACTTTCCTGGTCAGTATCAATCTGCCCCGCCTTCACATAGCTTTCCAGATGTCCGACTCCGGCATTGCTTACTCCTATAGCCCTTATCTTCACTTCCTGCTTGAGCT
>CAZAMK010000237.1:0-1913 GCA_964486345.1 uncultured bacterium | reverse complement strand
TAATGCCGGATTTCCCCGGGAAAGTGCAGAAAGGGGACATTATTGCGGCGGGCGAGAATTTCGGATGCGGGTCAAGCAGGGAACATGCCCCCATATCCATCAAGGGATGCGGCGTTTCCGCGGTAATCGCAAAAAGCTTTGCGAGGATATTCCTTAGAAACTGCATCAATATCGGGCTTCCGGTGATTGAACTCCCCGAAGCTGGCGAAATAAACGCCGGGGACGAGATTTCCATAGACTTTGAGAACGGAGTCATAAAGAACATAACAAGTAAAAAAGAGTATAAATTTGCAAAATACCCTGAATTCTTACAGGGAATAATAAAAACCGGAGGGTTGATGAAATGGGTGCAGGAAAAACATATAAAATCGGAGTAATCCCGGGCGACGGGATTGGGGCTGAAATAATAAGCGCCGGAATGAAGGTTGTGCGTGCGGCATCCGAGAAATTCGAATTTAAGCTTGAAACTGTCAATTATGACTTCGGCGGAGACAGATATCTTAAAACCGGAGAGACTCTGCCTGATTCCGCGATAGCCGAGTTCAGAAAACTTGATTCCATATACCTCGGAGCGGTGGGACATCCGGATGTTGCTCCCGGAATACTTGAAAAAGGCATTCTTCTGCGCATAAGATTTGAACTTGACCAGTACATAAACCTGCGGCCGGTTAAGCTTTATCCGGGTGTATGGCATCCTTTAAAAGACAAGGGTCCGGAGCAGATTGACTATGTCGTAGTAAGGGAAAATACGGAAGGCGCTTACACCGGCATAGGCGGCAACGTGAAAAAGGGAACAAAGGATGAGATAGCCACACAGCTGGAAATAAATACAAGAAAGGGTGTTGAAAGGTGCATAAGGTATGCTTTCAAATATGCCGTGAAGAGAAACAAGAAAAAAACACTGACAGTTGTGGATAAAGCGAATGTTCTGACATACGCAGGGGATTTGTGGAGAAGGACGGCAAGAGAACTGAACGGTGATTTCCCCGATATAAAACTTGACTTTGCATTTGTAGATGCCACATGTATGTGGATGGTAAAAAACCCCGAATGGTTTGACGTGCTTGTAACGAACAACATGTTCGGGGATATCATCACCGACCTTGCGGCCATGACACAGGGCGGCCTTGGCATAGCGGCAGGCGGTAACATAAACCCCGAAGGCGTCAGCATGTTTGAACCCATACACGGCTCCGCCCCTAAATATACGGGGAAAAACGTCGCCTGCCCCATCGCAACCATCTCCGCCGGCGGAATGATGCTTGAAACCCTCGGCGAGGAAAAAACGGCCGCGGCGATAGAAAAAGCCGTGATAAAAGCCACGGGCGAAGGATTCATAAAGAGCCTTGAGGCCGGCAAGATGGGCATGGGGACAAGCGAAGTGGGAGACCTGCTGGCAAAATTCGTTAAAGAAAGCTAATGAACGAAAAATGGGTTGTGGTAAGTTATCCCAAAACCCCTGTTGAAGCGTCTATCGTAAAAGGGCTGTTGGAATCCGAAGGCATTCCCGTATTTGTACAACAGGAGGCCATAGGAAAAGTGTACGGCATGACGCTGGACGGCCTCGGTCAGATAAAAATACTCGTCCCTGCCGAAAGAAAGGACGATGCGGAACAACTCCTCCCCAAATAATATCATTTTGCAATCCTGTTGACACCTCGCAGACAAAAAGAGTAAAATGAGTTGCATCTAACTTTATTAGTTTATACTAACTTAATTACATTTCTGCGGGGTGAAACGATGCTTCCGCTAAACAAGGCAGTTACCGGCAAGTATAAAATCATAAGTATAAATTCCGCATGCCACGGCGCAAAGAGACGCCTTACTACACTCGGTGTTTTTACCGGCGATGAAATAGAGATAACGAAACCGGCGCCCGGTCCCGTCATATTCAAAAAAAACGGTTCAAGGAT
>CAZAMK010000236.1:0-1920 GCA_964486345.1 uncultured bacterium | reverse complement strand
GTTTGAGGAGCGTCCCGATACAAAGAATCGGGATGAAGAAGACCGCCCGGTTGGGCATAAGTCAACACACATTCTGTATTGCTATAATTTCTAATTTAACTAAATACCATGAAGAAAGACAGGTTTTAACTGCCGGCGCCATGCAGGTAAGGTGTATATGCCGGTATTGGATATCAGGCTTTGGCGAGGGTGATGATTATGACTTTTTCAGCTCCTGCGGCCAGAAGCGTTTTTTTAGCCTCGCGGGCGGTCGCCCCCGATGTGTAAACGTCGTCAACCAGAAGAAACTTACCGCCTTTTATCAGATTTGCCTTCCTCGCTCTGAACGCCCCCTTTACATTCTTCTTGCGCTCTTCCACGCTCAATTCTGTCTGTGAAGGTGTATTTTTCTTTTTTACAAGGATGCATGGCATGTACTTCCTTTTCAATATACCTGCCATTCGGGAGGCGACAACCGCAGACTGGTTGAAACCCCTTTTAAATTCTTTTTTCCAGTGAAGCGGCACCGGGACCACCGCATCAAAATCTTCCCGCAGGTTTTCACGAACGAAATCGGAGGCAATCGCGGCGAATCTTTTGCCGTAATATTTTTTGCCGGAGTATTTGAAGCGGCATATGGCTTCTTTCACAGGGCCTTCGTAACGGAAGATGTGCCAAACGTCCGCCCCCGCGGGGTTTTCAACTTCAACGACATTACTTGCGCAAGCCGTGCAAAATCCGCAATCGTTGAGGGCTGATGACGTTCCGCATCCCGCGCATTGCTCCTTCCAGAAGAGGTTCAAAATTTTTTTAATAGACATAAGGCGGTTGATATTTTACAATATTCCTTATGGAAGTAAAACTTAAAAGCCGTTATATAACCGGAGAATTCTTCGTCAATTTCTTTTTTTCCATGGCGGTTTTCACTTTTATCTTTTCCCTTGAGGCGGTATTCCGCATAATAGAATTTCTCGTCAGGGGCACTTTTTCCCCTGTTCTGGTGCTGGGCGTTTTCTTCCTTTCTTTAACGGCATCCTTCGTTTACATCATTCCCCTGACGTTCCTCTATGCTTCAACGTCACTGTTTTCCAGGCTTTCTTCCGACAGGGAGATTCTCATATTTTCCGCATCGGGCGTAAACACCCGAAGGTTGGTCAATCTGCTCCTTCTTTTTGCAGGCATATCTTCGGTGTTCTTGCTGATTTTCAACCTGTACCTTCTTCCGGAAGCCAGCTATAAAAGAAGGGATATGATATACAGCCTGCGGTTCAGGAATCCCCTTTCCCTGCTTCAGGAGAAGAGCGTTACGGCGGACATACCCGGCATAAACCTTTATATTGAAAAAATATCCCGCGACTACAAAATAAAGAATATCTCAATAACTTACAAAGAAGAAGAGCTTACGAATTTCCTGAAGGCGGAATCCGGAACCGTTAAATATGAGGCGGCGGAAAATCTTCTTGTTTTTAATCTCGCGAAAGGTTTTGTTCTCATTTCCGATTCCGTCCAGACGTTATCAAGGCTGAATTTTGAAAATTACAAGTTTGTTTTCCGACTGCCGGAAGGGTTCGGAGGAAGCCGTCCGAGGACAAGGATTGCCGATATGCGGCTAAAAGCCCTCCTTGAGAGAGGCGGCATAAAGGATAAGGTGGAGATCAACAAAAGGATAGTATTCTCCATTATCCCCGCGATATTTGTTCTGCTCGGCGCAGGCATAGGCATAAAACTGAAACAGCAGAGCAAGATGCTCCACGTGGGTTTAGGCGGCGGCGTAACGCTTGTATTCCTCCAGCTGGTGGTTCTCGGCGAGATGCTTTCATATAAGGCGGAAACTCCCGTATTTGCGTGGCTTCCGGCTGCCATCTTTCTTTTGGCGGGGATTTTTCTGAAATGATTATAAAAACCAGGTATACCCTTTTCAGTTTTTTGAAGCTGTTCATT
>CAZAMK010000235.1:0-1925 GCA_964486345.1 uncultured bacterium | reverse complement strand
CCACAGCCGTCAATACCCTCAAAACTTATTATAAGCCCTCTTTTTTTCACTTAAAACCTTTCCTTGCAATCGCCCCCTCACCCTGCCCCTCTCTCCCAATGTGAGAGGATAAAAAGGAGAGAGTCTTAGTATGAACGAAGTTAAACTGCGGTTAGTCAACAAATTTCACGTAAATACTGCCAAGCGGCTCTTTCCCTTCTTTCACTATAATCTCATATTTATCCTTTTCCCCTTCAACCGCCCAGTGCTTCATTATGTCTTTGTAAGTAATACGGTAACCAATATCCTGGCTGTCGTTAAACCTTGCATTGCCGGCAAACCCTTTAAGGTCAGCCTTTAAGTTATCCTTGTTCCCCTGCAAGTACTGAACCTCTTTTATCTCAAACGCCACACTCTTTTTTATCTCCAGCTCATCTCCTGGGGCAATCGTAAAACTATTGTTTCCGGCGGCTATTATCACATGAAAATCGGGTTCCTGTAAAACAGCCGTATCTTCAGGCATACCTTCATCATCTCCGGGTTGTACCGGCGCGGGACTGACCACCTGCGTTTCCATAATGGAAGAACGTCCTGCTAAACAGGCAAGGAAAAGGTAATACGAGGAAACGGCAAGATATATGCAGGAAAGAATTATGGCGACAAGAAATTTCTTCCTGTTTATCTTAAGCATAATTGCCGCAAGAGTGAACATAACAAATACTATCCCCATGTTAATAAGCGCCATGCTGAATTCCGGATTGAACATACTACCCTCCCTTTTTTTCTTCGTAGACTGAAATCCTGTTTTTCCCGCCCTTTTTTGACGCAAACAGGGCATGGTCGGCTTTGCCGATTATGTCTTCTTCCTTCTGTCCGTTTTCCGGGAAACTGGCAATCCCCATGCTCAACGTTATATGCACCTCTTTTTCCACTTCTTCGTCGTTTTTAAGAAACACGTTCTGCGATACGCTCTTTTTTATCCTTTCCGCCAGCGCCTTTGCCTCAACGCTTGAAGCGAAAGGCAGAAGATAGGCAAACTCATCGCCGCCAAACCTGCAGACAATATCGGTTTCCCTTACTGTCCCGCAGACAACCGAAGCGACCTCCAGAAGAATTATGTCCCCCTTGGGATGACCGTATGTATCCACGTAATTTTTGAAATTGTCCAGGTCTGAAATCATGATGGAAACGGGGAAGCCCATTCTCCTTGCTCTGGCAAACTCCTCCTGCACCCTCTTGTTGAAATACCTCCTGTTATAAAGCCGGGTTAGCGGATCGGTTATGGATGCCTTGTTGATCTCCTCATGGAGTATTGAGTTCTCAATTTCTATGTTCAATTCCCGGAGAAATATGTCCATGATATTCTTCATATCCTCAAATATCTTGACGGATTCCTTCTTTGACAGCGCTATAACTCCTATTATGGCCACCGCCTTAACCTTTTCTTTCCCGATTACAGGGATTACCAGGATGGTTTTGCATTTTGCAAAATCGTATTTGGGAAGAATTTCCCTTATCTTTCTGTCAATGTCGGCGGGGATGCTGGCGGGAAAAAACGTAAGAAGCCGGTGTTTCTTTTCGTCAAGCTCACCGTAATTATCGGTAACGGAAGTGTTTATGTTAAGTGTAAGAATCTCCCCGGATGCGTATTCCCGGAGCTTTTCATCAAGGACAAGCATAACACCCGTAGTTCCACGGCAGAAATCCATAAGTATCTCCAAGCTCTGCTTCAGTATGGCGTCCGTATTCAGTTTTGCACTCAATTTCATAAAGGCCGCGTTAAGGTCTTCAACGAGTTTTTTCTGATGCAGTAGCTGGCGGTAATAAAAGCCGATAATACTAAAAACAAGAAAAAAGAAAAAATAGGTGATGAAAAGAATGGGAAATATTGTTTTTAGAGCATGGCTGAACGGACTTGCAGGATCTATCCATAAAATGGCAAAAAT
>CAZAMK010000234.1:0-1946 GCA_964486345.1 uncultured bacterium | reverse complement strand
CTCGGAAAGTTCCATCTGCTTCAGCAGGATTTCCTTAATACTCCTGCGGAATGGTGGAATTCGGTGAACGGCAAGGTGAAGGTAATAAGCAATACGCCCTATTACATCAGTTCTCCTATAGCTTTCCGCATCCTGGAACTGCGAAATAAGGTGGAACTTGCTCTGCTGACCGTCCAGAAAGAAGTCGGGGAGAGGTTTACCGCCGCTCCGGGCAGTAAGCATTACGGGGCAATTTCCGTACTGATGTCAATTTACTGCCATGCGAAAATATGTTATTCTTTGAAAAGAGATGTTTTCTTTCCAAAGCCGGAAGTCAGTTCGGTTGTGGTGAAGATAGTTCCTCTTGAAAACCCGAAATTCAATATAGCGGATGAGCGCAAGTTCTTTGAGTTTTTGCCTCTTATTTTCAGTTTCAGAAGAAAAAAAGTGCCCAATGTAGCAAACAAAATTTTCAAGGCGGACAAGAAAGCTTTTATAAAAGCTCTTGAAAGAGAAAATATATCTCCGGATGAAAGGGCTGAAGACCTTTCCCCCGGCGATATATACAAAATCTTTACAATCATTAACCGTTAGCGAAGTTTTTTACTAAACGCTATACGCCTTACGCTAAACGCTGATACAGGAGACAGATTATGGCTATGTGGATAGGCATAAACAGGAAAGCAAGAATTTGTTACGGATTTGACGATATATCTCTCATGCCCGGCAAGATTACTATTAATCCGGAAGAAGTGGATATCAAGACATCCATAGGCGGCGTTACGCTTGATATACCGGTAATAGCGGCCGCCATGGACGGCGTTGTGGACCCGAAATTTGCGGTGGAGTTCGGGAAACTCGGAGGACTTGCCGTTTTAAATCTGGGCGGCATCTATACGAGGTACGCAGACCCGTATGAAGTGTTGGAAAAAATTATAACCTGTCCCCATGAAAAATCTACTGCTTTCATACAGAGCGTTTACAGGGAACCAATAAAAGAAAAGCTCGTGGGAGAGAAGGTTGAACAGATAAAAAAATCCGGAGTTATGTGTTCCGTAAGTTGTATCCCGCAGTATGCGGATAAGTTCATAGGCATTTGCAGGGAAGCCGGCGTAGATATTTTTATGATACAGTCAACGGTAACTACCGCAAGACACATAGCTTCTTCTTACAAGCCGCTTGATATCGCTGTTTTCTGCAAAACGGCAAATGTTCCTGTAGTCGTAGGCAATTGCGTTACTTTTGAAGTGACTACGGAGCTTATAGAAACAGGCGTGGCAGGGATACTCGTTGGAATAGGACCCGGCGCCGCCTGTACTTCAAGGGAGGTTCTGGGACTGGGTATTCCGCAGGTAACCGCCACCGCCGACTGCGCTTATGCGCGGGATATGTATTACAAGAGGACGGGGAAATACGTGCCGATGATAACCGATGGCGGCATGGTAAGCAGCGGGGATATATGCAAGGCGTTCGCCTCCGGGGCGGATGCCGTAATGATAGGCTCGGCGTTTGTAAAATCCGTTGAGTCTCCGGGGAAAGGTTATCACTGGGGCATGGCAACGTCGGATGAAAACCTTCCGAGAGGCACAAGGGTTAACGTAGGCGTTTCATGCACGCTTAAGGAGATACTCTTCGGGCCCGCAAAAGTTGACGACGGTTCCCAAAATCTTATGGGCGCATTAAAGCTTTCCATGGGTTCTCTGGGCGCCAAAAACATAAAAGAAATGCAGATGGTTGAACTGGCTGTAACGCCTTCCATCAAGACAGAGGGCAAGATATACCAGTCGCTCATAAAATCAATGGTAAAAACCAAGAAATAAAAAAAATCAGCGTATAGTATAGCGTATAGAAAAACAAGACCAAAAGCTTTTAACATACGCTAAACGTTCCACGCTATACGCTGTATTTCTGACTATACGCTCTACGCTGAATTATAGATAAATGAAAGAATTTGTACACCTCCATTT
>CAZAMK010000233.1:0-1959 GCA_964486345.1 uncultured bacterium | reverse complement strand
AGGATTCGGCTCGGAAAACACATCACGGCTGGCAATGCTCGGGCCGACCGCCGGAAAAGAAGGAATAGAAGAGTTCATCGTTGAAGCTGTCAGGCAGGCCGGCTCCCTCCCCTGCCCGCCAATCTTTGTCGGAGTGGGAATAGGCGGCTCATTTGAAAAAGCGGCTCTTCTTTCCAAAATTGCGCTCTGCAGAATGGGCGGAAAATCCCCGTACAGAAACTGGGAAAAATCCCTTGTGAAAAAGTTGAACTCTTTGAAAATAGGGCCTGCGGGCTTCGGAGGAAAAACAACCGCCCTTGATGTGCGTATAGAAACATTCCCCACTCACATTGCGGGACTGCCTGTTGCGGTAAACATCTCCTGCTGGGCGCACAGAACCGGAACAATTACACTATAAAGACGGGATCCGGATTTCGGGATTCGGGGTCAGAGAAAAAACGAGATATTATGAAAAAACAGATACGCTTTCCGCTGTCCGACAACAGTCCGATTGAAAAGCTTCGTGCCGGCGGCGAAGTTGAAATCTCCGGCACAATATACGTCGCCCGCGATGCCGCGCATAAAAAACTTGTGGACGCACTCAATAAGAAAAAGCCCCTGCCCTTCCCTTTGAAAGGCAGTATTCTTTACTATATGGGACCTTCGCCTGCGCCTCCCGGGAAAATAATCGGTTCATGCGGACCCACCACAAGTTCGCGCATGGACAAATACACACTGCCGCTTCTTCGCGGCGGCTTGAAAGCGACAATGGGCAAGGGCGGCAGAAGAGAAGAAATAGCTGAAGGCTGCAAAAAGCACAAAGCCGTTTATCTTGTTACATACGGCGGATGCGGCGCTTATCTCAACAGATTTGTGAAAAAATCAGAATGTTTTGCATACTGCGAACTCGGCCCGGAAGCGATTTATAAACTTGAGGTGGAAGGATTTCCCGCAATAATTGGTATTGATATCAGAGGCAAAAACCTTTATAATAAATGAAATGTGAGATGAAATAGGAACTTGCGTTCCTGTTATATGCAAACTTCGTTTGCGTTATACAATCGTATATCTATTGTATATCAACTGTATAACTATCGTATTAACATCTTTCATTTCACTATACTCGCGCCCATAGTTCAATTGGATAGAACGCCAGGTTGCGGACCTGGAAGTTGCCTGTTCAAGTCGGGCTGGGCGCATTTTTTTGCAAGCATTATTTCGGGATTTTCCATTTTTCTCCTCTCCCCTTGAGGGAGAGGATGAAGGTGAGGGAGATTTTAATACACGGGGCGTGGCTCAGCCTGGTTCAGAGCGCTTGGTTCGGGACCAAGAGGTCGGCGGTTCGAATCCGCCCGCCCCGACCAGAATTAAACGGGATTCGGAAATCGGATTCCGGGGTTCGGGAAAAACTTAGGAATACGAGAAGAGGATTCGAACACTGGTTCGAACCGAGGCACGTCTTTCCCCTGATTAGCGTTCTTTGATTTGCTGGTGCCGAGCTCGTGCCAATCGCTTTTCAGATAGCACAATCCGCCCGCCCCGACCATTTAAAACAGTTGTAAGTGGCAAGTGGCGTAGTTTGTCATCCCTGCGGATAGTAGGCAGGGATCCAAAAAAGTAACACCTCCCGCCAAATCCCCCCGCACCCCCCTTTACGAAAGGGGGGATTAAGAGGGGATTTTTTTCTTTCCCTATAAACACCCTTGACGGGATAGCCGCATAAAGGTATTATATTACCGGGTAATACAGGAGAATGCCATGAGAACAAGAGAAGTTATGACCGTTTCCCTACCGCCTTCGCTTCTGCAGGAGATTGAACGGATTGCGGATAAGGAAGGAAGAAACAAAAGCCAGCTGGTAAGAGACGCTCTGGCTCAATACATATCAGACAAGAAGTGGCAGGAATACCGCAAAAAAGCAACGTCAAAAGCGAGGGCGCTCGGTCTTTATACGGACGAGGACGTGGAAAACATCATAGAT
>CAZAMK010000232.1:0-2020 GCA_964486345.1 uncultured bacterium | reverse complement strand
TGCCCAGGTCATTCCTTCCGAGGTCAACCAGCATTATATGTTCGGCTTTTTCTTTCTCATCCTTCAGAAGTTCGGTCTCAAGCCGGTCTTCCTCCTTCTCCGTCTTTCCCCTCGGACGCGTTCCCGCTATGGGACGCACCGTGGCTTTTCTGTTTTCCAGCTTTACCAGTATCTCGGGAGATGATCCCACGAGCTTTACTTCTCCGGCTTCAATATAAAACATGTACGGCGAAGGGTTTACCGAACGCAGTGCCCTGTAGATGCTGAAAGGGGACGTGTCAAGTTTCTTCTCCCATCTCTGGGAGATTACTGTCTGGATTATGTCCCCTTCGGCGATGTACTTTTTGGCTTTGTTTACTGATTGGACAAACTTCTGGCGCTGAAAATTGCTTTTAAACGGTCTGCCCGGCAGCTGTTCCCGGGATTCTACCAGGAACAACGGTTTTTCCATTCTTTTCCTAATACCATCAAGATTTTCCCGTCCGCTTTCATAAGCGCTTTTAACGAAAGGGAATCGTCCCGTTTCCACGTTGCTTACCAGGATAACCTTCCTTTTGAAGTGGTCAAAAACAACCATATCGCCTGCAAGCATGAAAAAGAAGTCCGGACACCCGAGAGTATCAACCGAGATATCCGGAAGCTTCTCTATCTGTCTTGCAAAATCATATGAAAAGTATCCGATAAGCCCTCCGGTAAAACCGGGAAGGCCGGCGTAAGCAGGCGCCCTGCGTTGTTCCAGAAGGGAGTCTATTATGCCGAGAGGATTGTCCGTAACAACATTCTTTTGTTCTCCCGTAAGGGTATAATAGGTCTCAACTTCTTTCCCCCTGCCCCTTATTATCAGTTCGGGGGAAGTTCCCAGAAAAGAATATCTCCCTGTCCTTTCTTCCTGCTCGGCGCTTTCAAGCAAAAAGTTATAACTGCCTTTCCTGATTTTAAGGAAAGCCGATACCGGCGTCTCAAGGTCTCCGCCTTTTATCTCTGCGTAGACGGGTACCGCAGGATATTTTCTGCTTAGGGCAGAAAACACCGTATAGGATGGGTATATTTCCATAACTACTCTTCAACGATAATCGCCTCTACCGGGCAACTCTCCGCGGCTTCCTTGACCCTGTCTTCAAGGTCTGCCGTAATCTCGGTCGGCTTTATGATAGAGAGCGCTTCCGGCATTTCAAAGACTTCCGGGCATACGTCAACGCACAACCCGCAGCCTGTGCAAAGATTTTCGTCCACAACCACTTTCATCGTATCCTCCTTGTACCAAATCCCCCCCCTTGTTAAGCTGTCAAAACGAGGAGCTGTGATTTGCATTGTCTGTTTTCCGCAAAATTTTAATACCTCTTTCCCCTTTTGTCAAGAGTTGTGGTAAAATATCCACTTAAAATCAAAAAAAACGGGGTCAGGGACTCGGGACCCGGGGTTCGGGAAAAACAAATATCCCCCTCACCCTGCACCCTCTCCCCCGAGGGGAGAGGAATTAAAGGTGAGGGGAAAAACTTTCCCGAAACCCGAATCCCGGTATTTAACGAGGAGCACAAGAGAATGGATTATTCAAAAACTGTTTATTTGCCGAAAACAGACTTTCCCATGAAAGGGAATCTCCCTGAAAGAGAGCCGGAATTTCTCCGTTTATGGGAAGAGAAAAAAATATATCACGCCATTATTCAGAAAAATGCGGACCGGCCGGCAAATATTCTTCATGACGGCCCGCCCTATGCAAACGGGCACATCCACCTTGGAACCGCCCTCAATAAAATTCTGAAAGATGTTGTCGTAAAATACCGCTGCCTGCGGGGCTTTTATTCCCCTTATAAGCCGGGATGGGACTGCCACGGCATGCCGATAGAACATCAGGTCTTCAAGGAACTGAAAACAAGAAAAGGCGATGTTGACGTTCTGGATTTCAGGAAAAAAGCCGCGGAATACGCAAAAAATTTCGTAGGTATCCAGAAAAAAGAATTTCAGCGTTTAGGCATCCTGGGAGACTGGGAAAATCCCTACCTCACTCTATACCCGGACT
>CAZAMK010000231.1:0-2055 GCA_964486345.1 uncultured bacterium | reverse complement strand
TCAGGCGGGATTTCCATGCCCGGGTTTACGGCGGTAACTATTTTCTCAACCACGCTTCCGTCTTTTATCTTTAGAAGCGCAAGTTCCACTATCCTGTCGCCTTCCAAGGGGTTAAGCCCTGTTGTTTCTACGTCAAAAGCTATTATTTCAGACAAATATTCCATCTCTTTTCATTTATCCGACGAGCTTCAGATATTTTTCCATATCTTTTTCAAACTTCTCTTTGCACGCGGGACTGCAGAAATAATAAGCTTTGCCGTCTTTTTCAGCTTTATTTTTCGTCTCTTTCTTAAGCCAAGTCCGACAGACCGCATCTCTAAATCTCTTATTGCTCATTTTCTTTTTCCTCCGTTAAACGCTAATTTTACCACTATTTTCCGCATCAGGCAAGTGCTCTGCCTGAAGAAGGCCGCCCGGTTGGGCATTTGTTGCTTATGGAAGGAGTTTAGTTAATCAAATAGACTGTTCTTCTCTTTTTCTATCCGTATGTGGTTGGAAAAAATCCATGGTTTGCCCTTAAACCCTGCCTCAACCCTGTAGACGCCTTCTTTCTCCGCCCGGAATTGAGTGTTTTCCGTTTCCTCCTCATGAATGACCTGCCCGTTGTGCAGTATCTTCAATTCGGCTTTCAACGGCAGTTTTACCGTAAGAACCGTGTCCGCAGCGGCCGTGTCACCCATAATGCATTTCTCATCCGCACTGCCGAAATAAAACCCATAACTGTCGGCGACAAGGTCGTTTGCAAAAAAGAGATTGCCGTTTCTCAAAGCAGTTAATATTTTTTTCTTGTCTCCAACGGGATTGCCGTCCAGAGGTTCTTTCAACAGAAGATGATTTCGCAGTACGCGGAATATACTGCCGTACCTGAAACTTCTTTTGACGTCAACCATGCTGAAGATAAAAGGGAGTGCGTGTATGTCAAGTCCCGCCATGCCTACAATCTTTTTCTTAAGGGAAAGAGTATCCCATACGGAAAGAGTTTTCGGATTCGGGCCCTTCAGGTTGTGCGGGAAACCGAAATATCTTGCGGGAAGGTTATATACCCTTGTGTACTTTGCCCAATCAAAAAGCATGGACCATATTTCAATCCCTGTGAAACCGTCCGTTTCCCAGTTTTCCCAGTGATACTCTTTTTTTAGCAGAAAAAGCCTGTGAACCCCTTCGGGATGCGCTACAAAAGAAATGCATCCTTCTTTCTTTATTTCTGAAATAACCTGAATTGTTTCTTCCCTGTTCCCATACCACCTGGTGCCGCCTATGACAAGGAGATGGTTCTGTTTTCTCCTGTCGTCCGTTTCCTCCCCCTTTATAACAAGCGTTTTGCCGTAATACCCTTCCTTTTTGAAAAGCTTCTCATATCTTGAAAGATTCTTTTTAGGGGTATGGCTGTTTATTACGAGAAAATCAAGATTTGCCTTGTTTCCTTCTCTGCCCAGCGGCTCAAAGGTTTTCTCAATTCTCTTTAAGGGGAAATGGATGTGGATGCACCCGCAAATTTCTTTATATCTTGACATAAATGTGTTTTTCAAGTATTATACCACAGCTTTAAGGACTTAATTGAAAAGTGAAAAGTCTAAAGTTAAAATTTTAGAATTTATACTTTTAAATTTATATTTTATACTTCTATTCACGTTGTTCGGTGAATATTAACATGGCCCCATCGTCTAGAGGCCCAGGACAGGTGGTTCTCAGCCATCAGACACGGGTTCGAATCCCGTTGGGGCTACTGCTGATGTTTTTTTATCAGCGTTTAGTAGCGTTTCCCAGTTTACGGGATTCGAAGAGAGCGAAGTCAGGGATTGCGAGCGGGCGCAGCAATCCCAGCGAATGGCCGACCCGAGCCGTGGTGGGAGGCGAGCGGCGCCGAATCCCGTTGGGGCTACTTACCGTTCAAATTCATCAATCTATCTGCGTCGTAAACAGTCTTGTGGGAGAGGTCTCCTGACCTCGAAATAATCGGCATCAGGAGATGCCTCCCACAGACGTTGCCGTCTCCTTACCGTCCCGAATAAGATGAATGAGAATCATCCCGACAAAGGCCGTCTGCCTTTGTCA
>CAZAMK010000230.1:0-2067 GCA_964486345.1 uncultured bacterium | reverse complement strand
GTCTGACGGATAAGCGCAGTATAGTTAAGCCACTCTGCGCCATACAAAAGGCTCTCACCATCATATATAACAGCTATCTCCGCATTCCTGCCCCTATCCAGAGACATAGCCAATTTGCTTATCTCCGAGGCTTCCTTAAAGCCCTGGAATATCTTTTCGTTTTCAAACCAACCGTCAAACTCCATCTCAAACCAGTAGCCATAGGCGTTGTAGGTAACAAGACGTATCAAACTTTTGCGGATAGCCATAAGGTCGCCCCACGGGTTCAGCGGAGCGCCTAATTCTCTTCGCCCCAAATCAGAGGTCCTTAGGTCGCATTCCACTATATACATTTTGTTGCGCAGAAGAAGGGAGCTCATCGGCGCATTGATAAAAAGCGGCTCACCTTCCCATCTGCCCTGATACGCCCATGGGTCAGCCATGAAATCAACCCATTCGGAATTCAGCACTTCACTGAAACACGACTGCCCCTCTTGTTTATAGCCCAGTATTCCCAGGGGACTGTAAAATGCGCCGACCAGCAAACGGTTGTTTGTCGCCTGCTTGAATGCCCGGCACATATATATCATACGGCGGCCCAGTTCTCTGCTCATACATGCATAATAGCCGAAACCGCCTTCATATTCATTGGGCGGTATATCGTTAACACAGTTGGGCACATCCACCCCGCGCTCTGCCTTGGTGGGGATAACAACCGTGTCAAACGTAACTTTCTCGTCATTCCACGCTTTTCGTAAAGCGCTGTCGCTTTTATATTTTTCTTTTAAGTACTCCACAAATCTTTGGTGCATAACAGGACTATAGTCAATACTCTTAGTTTCATAGTCAAAATCACTCCACCACAGCCACTGACCGCATGCGCCTGCCCCAAAAACAGCGCCTATTATCTTATCCTTATATTCCCAAGTGGATAATGCTTTTGCAAGATTGACTAATCCTTGCGACGCTTCTCTCTCCCAGTTCAGCGAAGCGAAAGACGGCCTGGGAGTAGTGGGGTCGCTTAAAAGCGCGTGACCCGGACTATTCCAAACTCCTGTAGTGCCGTCGTTAAAAATCACGGCATCATCAGGATGTTGTTGGAAGAATTCTGCCCGCGTGCGGAAAACAACCCTCAATAAAAAAACCGCATCCGGCTGGTTGCTGCTAAGGCCTTCTATCTGCTGTTTATCTATTATGGCATTGCCGCCAGGCATATCAATAACAACACCTATTTGATGGATATTTATTCCTGAACTGGCTAACCTTTCAAGGTGTTTTTTATGAAATTCTTCATCCTTATTCATCACCAAGCCCCACTCGTTAAATAAATACCCAAAATAACCGGTAACCGCAGGTACGGGAATATTATCAACCAATATGGCAGTGCTATTGTTGACCTGCCCCATAGAAACTGTTTTGGAAGGAGTATATACCGGAGTAATTGATGTTATCCATTTTTCTCTTTCAACGGCGGTTATGCCGGAACTTTTATCCTGCATGTTATTTTCCGATACAGAACATCCTTGCAGAATAAAAAATGCCGCTATTCCCAACATTAAAAAACGCTTTTTATTTCGCATTCTGTCCCCCTTAAGTTAGTGTGAACACTCGTTAATGTTTGCCGTTGTTTTTCTTATTACAAGTTTTGTGGGAAGCACGGTATGCACCGGTTTTTTTGATTTTCCTTCAATGGTTTTAATAAGAATCTCGGTTATTTTCTGTCCGAGGAGATGCGTCGGCTGTTCAACCGTTGTCAGTTGTATATCCGGGTATCCCGCCATGTCAATGTTGTCAAAGCCGACTATGGAAAGGTCGTCGGGAATCCTGACTCCTTTGCGGAGCAGTCGCTTCAACAGGCCTATCGCAAGCAGGTCTCCTATGCAGAAGACTGCAGTAAACTTTCTTATGGCATCTATTTTTCCCTCTGCGGCGTTCCATCCGTCATCAATCTCTATGCCTGACGTCTCAATGACGTAATCTTCAGAGACCTTCTGCCCGTTTTCCGCCATCGCCTTTTTATACCCGGTCCAGCTGTCCATAACCGCAGTGTTGGTCCGTGTGCAGGAGGTGTCAAACCCTCTCTCCCTG
>CAZAMK010000229.1:0-2077 GCA_964486345.1 uncultured bacterium | reverse complement strand
ACGCCTATCCGAGATTTCTCGCAAGTTACGGAAAAAACGTTGAAATAAACGGCATTATTCAGGACAATGAATGGGCCGATGCTTCCTCTTATTCGGGATTCCTGCATAATTATCCGCTTGGAGAAGAAGGGCGCGCGTTTCCGCTCCTTTATTCCGTACCAAACCAGACAACCATATGGATTAAGTGGGACGACGAAAAACTGTATATCGCTTTCCGGTGTGAAAGAAAAAAAGGCGTGGAACTTGCAAGCAGGATACAGCCGGACCAACGCGACAAAAATCTGACAAGAGAAGAATGTCTTGAATTATTCTTTGTCGCGGATGAGACAAACTATTTTTTTGTAGGAAATCCGCTTGGAGCGATATTTGACGGTAAAAACAGGCCCGGAGAAATAGACAAATGGGACGGCGCGTGGAACGGAGGCTGGCAGTACAAAACAAATGTTGAAGAAGCTTACTGGGAAGGAGAGATAAGCATAAGGTTCAGCGAGTTCGGAATAGAACGTCCAGAAGAAGGAACGGTCTGGAAATTCACCGCATCCCGCTATCAGCAGGGGTTCAGCAGGTCGTCCCTTGCGCCGGTGGGAGGACTGTTCTTCAATCCCTCCACTTACGGAGAGTTGGGCTTCAGCAAAAGTTTCAGAATAAATGCACTGTATCCTGCCGTAAAACACCGCAGAGGATTTAAGGCGTCAATAACAAATATCTCTGCGGATGCAGGGAAAGCGGAGTTTACAGCGGGGATATATCCGGCAGGTACGGGTGATGAAAAACTAATTTTGCCTGATGTAAAACTATACTTTGCCTTTGAAGGAGAACCGGTTTATTACTCCAGAGTCAGCGGAAAACATACGGCGGAAACTCTTAATTTGAACCCGGGCGAGACTAAGGATTTTCTTTCAATGATACCCGCAAAATCAGGCGGGAAATTTCTCTCCCTGATAGCGGCGGCGTCAGGAGAAGTTCCGCTTTTCCGCCAGTCCGTGCCGATGGTGTATGAGGAGGAACTGCCTATAGCGGTAAAGATAGAGAAGCGAATTCTGACTCACGGCAAAATAAACGTCATAGTAAGAGGATACTCCGTGAGAGGCGAAGATGTAACCTGCGAGTTGATTGACAGTGCGGGAAACCTGACAAATAAGGCCGTGTTGAAAAAAGAAGGAGGCAAAGACTTTGTTTGGGAAATCCTCGCAAAAGAATTGAACCCCGGCAATTACATTCTAAAAATTGTAACTGCGGAGGGTTCGCAGACAACCGCCCTGAAAGTGCCGGAACTGCCGGAATGGCACCTGACAAAATCAGGGATAACCGATGCAATCCTGCCGCCGTTCAAACCGATAGAAGAAATAAAAGACGGATTGAAGTTTACCTTCGGCCAGAAGTACCTTTTCAAAAATTCATTCCTCCCCGAACAGATACAAACCCTCTTTGGAGAAGATATTCTTGCAGGCAGTCCGGAGTTTCTAGTGGAGGCCGGTGAAGAAAAAATAATTTTACGGGCTGAAAACCTGAAGAAGAAATTATCGGATGGGGTGTTTGAATACACGGGCACATATAAGGGCGAAGGGATAACTATTGAGGGCAAAAGCCGTGTGGAATACGACGGTTTCATATGGACGGAAATACGGCTTGATTCCGATAAAGAGATAAGCAGGTTTGTCCTTCAAATTCCCGTAAAGAAAGAGGCGTCAACGTACTATAAACTTATGTCTCCCGATATAGTATCGGGTTCGTCAATAGTGAGAGGAAGACTGCCGGCTGATACGGTAAAAGCCGGTTTCTATCCCTGCGTCTGGATAGGGGATATTGAAAAGGGCGGACTGGAATGGACGTGCGAAAGTGAGAAGGGTTGGTCTAACAGCAATGATAAGGAAAAAATACTGATTGAACACGCAAAAGACAGGACGATACTTTCCTTCAGGTTCATAGACAAGGTTGTCAAACAGAGTTCGGCCGCCTACAGTTTCGGCCTTTTGTCCACTCCCATATACGACCCGCGGCGCAACTATATGAAAGACACCGCTTATATAACCAGCCCAAACACCGTTGACGCTTTCTTGCCTTATACGGAAGGGGG
>CAZAMK010000228.1:0-2079 GCA_964486345.1 uncultured bacterium | reverse complement strand
AATAATATGAAAAGGCTTTCAAATGGGCGTAATAACTGAAAACGTGCGTGCGATTCTTAAAAAACTGCCTGAAGGGATTATTTTAGTCGCGGCAACTAAAACAAGAACAGCGGAGGAGATACAGGAAGCTGTTGAAGCCGGTATCATGGTAATAGGAGAAAACTACGTACAGGAAGCAGAATTCAAGTTTCAGGCCCTGGGCAAGAAAGTGCAATGGCATATGCTCGGCCATCTGAAAAGGAATAAGGCGGATAAAGCTCTTGACATAATTGACTGCATTGAAACGGTTGACAATATCCGGCTCGCAAAATAAATCAACCGTGTGGCTGGCAAAAAAGGGATTATCTTCCCCCTACTCATTGAGATAAACAGCGGCAGAGAAGAGCAAAAATCAGGGGTGTTGCCTGAAAATGCGGCGCAATTGCTTTACAACATATCACAACTGCGGAATATTCGGATAGAAGGACTGATGACAATGGGACCGCTGGTTGACAACCCTGAAGATATACGTCCCTGTCTGCGGCTGACAAAGGAGTTGTTTGAAACGCTTAAGGGACAGAATCTGCCCAACACTGAAATGAAATACCTATCAATGGGCATGAGTACCACGTGGAGAATAGCCCTGGAAGAGGGAGCAAATGTCATTCGCATCGGAACCGCAATCTTCGGTTTGTCCCGAATGAAATGAGAGAAGTAGCTTTTAAAAGCGGTAAATTAAAACCCCTCACTTTGAAGATGAATTCGGGGTAAAGGGAATAAAATGAAATTTGCATTTATGAGTTTTACGACACCGGAAGCAAGCTTACAGGAAATGCTGGATATTGCAAAGAAATACGGGTATGACGGCGTAGAACTCCGGTCCCAGTTGCAGCATAAACACGGGGTTGAGCTTGAAACAGGCAATTCTGAACGCAAAGAGATAAGAAAAACGTTTAAAAACAGCGGCATAGAGTGCGCCTGTATAGCCACATCTGTGAGATACTGCTTCACGGAAAAGGAGCGGCGGCTTGAGCATATAGCGCTCACAAAACAGTTTATAGACCTTGCCGCTGACATCGGCTGTTCCCGCATAAGGGTATCCGGCGGTGTGCCTGACAGAATAATTCCCTTTGAAGAAGCAACAAAAATAGCGGGGGAGGCACTGAGCGAACTGAAAAGACATGCAGAGAAAAACAAGGTTTATGTATGTCTTGAAACTCATGATTTTTTTGCCAGGGCGGATATTGCGGCTGCCACAGTAAAAATGGCAAAAAGCCCTTACATAAGGATAAACTGGGACATTATGCACCCCTTTACAAAACTTATGACCATTGAGGAGGCGTTTAAAGAATTAAAAGACCTTGTCGCGCACTGCCATGTACATGACGGAACTTATGATAAAACAAGAACTCCAAAACTGGCATTGATGGGTGAAGGGGAAATACCTTACAATATCGCACTGAGATTGCTGAAAAAACACGGCTATACCGGATACCTGTCCGGGGAATACATAAACGCATGGCCGCCTGAAGTAGTGCTTCCCCACGATATTGAAGTTCTGAAAAGTTACATTTAGAATCACCCCATTACGTTCCGGGTTCGGAATGGATTATCGGAGAGATGGCTGAGCGGACGAAAGCGACCGCCTCGAAAGCGGTTGTGCCCGCAAGGGCACCGCAGGTTCGAATCCTGCTCTCTCCGCCAATTTCAAGTTAACCCTTCCGACGAGAGCCAAGTGTTTTTTTGGCTTGAGAGAGAAAGGGATTAGAGCTTTTTCAGGAGAACAGAGAATGGAAATTTACACAAAATCATACGAAACAAAAAACGGTTTGGTTGAAGGGATTCAAGTTAAATGGAGTGGTTTTCATATTCTTCTGGTTACAGGCAAGAAGGCCTTTTTAGCGTGCGGAGTATTTGATATGGATGCTATCGATGCTTTTGGCGGAGCCGCGGCTATTGTGGAAAGTACTCCTGAGAATCCTATCGGGAATCTTGAGCGTTTTCCAAACCGAAAAATTACTAAAGTAAATTCAAAAGCGAAGGATTTAGGCATTAATGTGGGTATGGATGTCAGAACTGCCTTTGAAATCATTGCATAAT
>CAZAMK010000227.1:1423-2099 GCA_964486345.1 uncultured bacterium | reverse complement strand
TGTCGACAAAATCAGTTTTCAGGCTGAGAAGGGCAGAACGCTGGGGATAATAGGCCCGAACGGTGCCGGAAAGACAACAGTTTTTAATCTTATTACAGGTTTCTACCGGCCTGACGGCGGTACGATAAAGTTTTACGATAATGACATAACTCATGCAAACCCCTTCAGGCTGTCTCATCTCGGTATAGCCCGGACGTTCCAGAACATGCGATTATTCAAGAACCTGACGGTATTCGAAAATGTTCTGTCCGCCGCACTTGCCACGAAAGGATATAATCTTGTTTCTGCGATATTTAGAACTAACCGGTATTCCAATACAGAGGCAAAAGCGGAACAAAAAGCACGAGAGCTGATAGATTTTCTGGATCTGGCAGGAAAGGAAGATTTTCTTGCAGGCAATCTTCCATACGGAGAACAGAGAAAGCTGGAGCTTGCGAGGGCGCTTTCAACAGGGCCTGAATTGCTGCTCATTGATGAACCGGGGGCAGGGATGAATCCGAAGGAAATACTTGATTTTGTGGATACGTTCGTTCCGCCGCTGAACGATCCAGACCTGCAGATACTGAAGGATCACGTTTCCGAACGAAAGAGCAGATGCAGAAAACTGGGTGTCCGGGAGCGAAAGGAATCAATAACCGGAGAGACACTTCGCACTGCACTTTCGTTCAATCATGTT
>CAZAMK010000227.1:0-1413 GCA_964486345.1 uncultured bacterium | reverse complement strand
GGATACGTTAAGAATGATAAAGGATAAATTTTCACTCTCGATAGTAATTATCGAGCACCAAATGAACCTTGTCATGAACATCTCGGACAGCATAGTTGTTATGGATTTTGGTGAAAAAATTATGGAAGGAACGCCATCAGAGGTAAAGAGGGACAGAAGGGTTATAGAGGCTTATCTCGGGGAGGAAATTGTATAATACGGGTGTCAGGGATATCCTGTTTTGGACATGATCCTGAAAATATCTGATATAAAGGTAGCTTATGGCGCAATAACGGCGCTTGAGCATGTATCTCTTTTTTTAAATCACGGCGAGATACTTTCTATTATCGGAGCGAACGGCGCAGGTAAGACAACCCTTTTAAAAACCGTTTCCGGTATTCTAAACCCACCTGCAGGAAGCATCTTATTTGAGGGCCTGGAAATAAGCAGGCTAAAAGCCGAAAAGATAGTGAGACAAGGCATAACTATGGTGCCGGAGGGGAGAAGAATTTTCCCCGATCTTTCGGTTAAAGAAAATCTTGAACTTGGAGGTTATTCTTTAAACGACAGGCATCTTAAAAAGGACATATATGAACTTGTTCTCTCTGCTTTTCCAAGGTTGAGAGAGCGTCTTAAACAACACGCAGGCACTCTTTCAGGGGGTGAGCAGCAGATGCTCGCTATGGGGAGGGCGCTTATGTCAAATCCGAAGCTCCTTCTTCTTGATGAACCTTCCATGGGCCTTTCGCCTATAGTAACGAGGGAGATTTTTTCACTGGTTGATTATATCAACAGGGAAAAGAATATCTCTATAATGCTTGTTGAACAGAATGCACATATGGCGCTTGAACATTCCAACCGGACATATGTGCTTGAAAACGGCAGAATTATAATGGAGGGTGCATCCTCAGCGCTTAAACATGACAAAAGGGTTATAGATTCTTACCTGGGTGTTTAACTTGTCAACTTGTGTTTTTTTATTAATCACTATATACTATTCGATATTCACTGTATTTTAATGTTTTGCCTTGATTTTTGAGGGCGGATTCATTTTAATTATTTCTCATGGACCTGGAAAGAAGCAAAATATTATCTAAAACGCTTGCAGATATTTACCTTGATCAGGGTTATATCGAAAAGGCAATCGACATATATGAAAAGCTGTCCAGAAGAGAACCTGAAAATACTTTATATAAACAAAGGCTTTCATCTCTGAAAAACGAATTGAAGGAAAAAAACAAGACCCCGGCTTTTAAAAAATTTTTGCAAAAAAAATTGTGGTAGGAATGTAATGAAGCAGAACAGGATTGACAGGGTTTTTAATCTCCTTGTTAATAAAGATTTAGATGCATGCATTATCAAAGGAATGGATAATATTTTTTACCTGACGGGATTCAGGGGTTCCGAAGGGACTCTTGTTGTCACGAGAGGCGA
>CAZAMK010000226.1:0-2149 GCA_964486345.1 uncultured bacterium | reverse complement strand
TGCTAAAGGCAACGGAATCCTGGCGGTATATCTCACCGGTCTTGGACTGGGACAGGCAGAATTCCCGAACAAGAAATATATAACAAAGTTCCACGATGGATTGGCGTGGATTAGCCAGATAGCGATGTTCGTGACCCTTGGACTGCTGGTTTATCCTTCCCGCATTATTCCGCTGGCCGGGGCAGGTCTGTTATTAACATTCCTTCTTATGTTTATCGCGCGCCCGCTCAGCGTATTCCTGTGCTTAATGCCGTTCAACATAAGCCTGCGCAATAAAACATTAGTTTCATGGGTAGGTTTAAGAGGTTCTGTTCCTATCATCCTTGCGACGTTTCCTTTCACGGCAGGACTGCCGCAGGCGGATATTTATTTCAATATCGTGTTCTTTGTCGTCATCGCTTCAGTTTTTATCCAGGGCACATCAATTTCTTTTATTTCAAGAATATTAAAGCTGGATGTTCCGCTGGTTGAAAAAAAATACTATCCCATAGAATTCCAAAAAGTAGAAGGCCTTGATTCGGATTTGACAGAAGTCATTGTCCCTCACAATTCGGAGATTGCCGGGAAAAGAATCGATGAACTTAGCTCTTTGCATAAATGCGTTATTGTTCTCATTTCCAGAGTCAACAGGTTTATTATTCCTGCTACTTCTGTTGTTATTGAAGGCGGGGATGTACTGCTTGTTCTCGGGAATAGTGAAGACCTGAAACATCTTCAGGATGTTTTAGCGAAGCTTAAAAATCCCGCTGATTCCATGGAAAGGTTGACGTGAAGAATTCATTCAAAACATTGAATACGTTCTCTCCCGCCATGCCTTGCGGAACAGGATCCCAAGTCTAAAAGTGTTAATTTAAATCTGTAGTTCTCATCAATCCCCGTCATGTGCAAGTTATTATGCTATGTTCAGTCATATTTGAATAGCTTTATTATCTGCTTCTTTATGGTTTCTTTGTCTTCTTTTTTTCTCGCAAAAAATACTGCGAATGCGGTTGCCTGCGTGTCTTTCATCTCTTGGGTAGTTATAGGTTATCTCGGCAGTCTTGTTCGCCCCTTTCATTACGTCTTCCAGACTTTCAAAAGCAAACCCTACGGTGCTTACCCTTATGGCAGAGTCGTTAATCTATCTGTTATAAGGAATAGGCTTTTATAAACGCTTACTTTTCTTATTTCACAAGGTATAATATTTAGATGATACAAATAATAAGTGTATTTAGGACATTTAATGAGAGAAGAGAAACGATTATGAATAAATTGAGATGGCGGCAGAAGGATGGACACATCACGTAGAAACGAGGGGTATTCAAAACAACAATCAGCACATAGATTGACATCTGTTTCAGAGAAAAATCGATTTTTTAGAACTAAATGGAGAAAATCAGAATAAAAAGAGTCTATGAATCAGCCTCCCGGGAAGACGGGAAAAGAATTCTTGTTGATCGTCTCTGGCCAAGAGGATTGAGCAAAGAGAATGCGAAAGTAGATGTGTGGCTTCCAGAAGTAGCTCCATCTCATGCTCTTCGTAAATGGTTTTCTCACGATCCAGAGAAGTGGGAACATTTCAAAAAAAAATACTTTGAAGAACTGCTCTCTGAAAAAGAGAGTATTCTAAAGATCAGGCAATATGTTAAGAAAGGGACGCTGACTCTGCTATATGGAGCGAAAGATACTATCTTCAATAACGCAGTGGCTCTTCGAGAGTATCTTAAAGAAAAAAAAGGCGAATCATGATTGCAACTGGCAAGTTAAAAGCAGAACCACAGGGTCTGAATACTAATAGGGCATAAACTTCCGCAGCTGCCAGCCCGATATCTGTCTTTTGATATCGCGGGTATTGCCAGGGAACTCAAAAACTTGCATAGTCCAACGAACGATTTGGCACACCTTAGGCACGCTCTGGAAAATGTCCTTAAAAGATTGAAGCAGAAAAAACACTGAAACCGGTAAATGCCGGGGGAGGGATTCGAACCCTCACGAGGAAACCCTCGACGGATTTTAAGTCCGTTGCGTCTGCCATTCCGCCACCTCGGCCAATAACAAAAAGTTACACTATCCTTTCAAGCACCCCTCACCCTAAACCCTCTCCCCCAAGGGGCGAGGGGATATATAAAAGACTTGTGCTATTGAGAAACACTACGCACGGTCTCGGCCC
>CAZAMK010000225.1:0-2149 GCA_964486345.1 uncultured bacterium | reverse complement strand
GTTTTGTAAAGATGGCGGGAGACGAGTATGAGAGCGATAAGCAAAACTTTGAAGAATGGGAATACATGGGAAAGTCTCCCGGGCACAGGAGTCAGGTTCTCGTTGCAGGCTCTCTTAGCAATCTCCTTTTGGCTTTTATAATGCTTATCCCTGTTTTTATGATTGGTGTGCCTGGTTACGATGGTACGAAAATCGGTTCTTTCGTTGAAGGCCTGCCTGCCGAAAGGTCAGGACTCATAGTAGGCGACGAGGTTCTTGAGGTCAACGGGGTTAAATGCAGGGAATGGTTTAACGTTTTGACAAACATACGCAGTTCCATTGAAGACAACGCAGAAAAGCCCGTTGAGCTCAAAGTGAAGAGAGCCGGGGAAATGCTGATTTTCAGCGTTATGCCGGGGATTTTTCAAGACGAGGAAGCAGGAAAGCAGGAAAAACCCGTTTATATCCTCGGGCTGTCGCCTATGGATAAAAACGAGAGGTTTTCACTGCCCGGTGCGGTTATAAGATCGGGAAAGGAATTCCGCAGGATGGTTTTCGGTATATTCCTTGCGCTTAAAATGCTCATTACAAGACAGGTTTCTGCCAGCCAGCTGGCCGGACCGGTGGGTATTGCCACGTGGGGTGCCGAACTTGCGCATCACGGAATCGGCAGGTTTCTCTATTTTGTGGCGTTCATAAGCGTCAATCTCGGGATTATGAACCTTCTGCCGGTTCCCGTTTTTGACGGGGGCCATCTTGTCGGGCTTGCAGGGGAAAAGATTTTCCGGAGGCGTCCTTCCAAAAAGGTTCTTGAGTGGACGGGATATGTCGGCTTTTTTCTTATAATAGGTCTTGCGCTTTTCGTAACATATAACGATGTAATGAGGCTTCTGGAAAATATGGTGAAAAATAAATGAGAAAAACCCGAGATTCGGGAATCGGGACCCGGGACTCGGGAAAAGCGAAAGCAGAAAGAAAAGTGTTTCCCGAACCACGAATCCCGGAATTCGGACCCCGAGGACATAAATGAGAAGAAAGACGCGGAAGGTAAGAGTCGGAGGTATAGAAATAGGCGGGTCTGCTCCTGTCTCCGTGCAGGGCATGACAAAGGTACGCACGGCAGATATAAAAAAGCTGTTAAAAGAAGCAAGAAAGATGGTTGATTGCGGGGCGGAGCTTATAAGAGTTGCCGTGCTGGATGAAGAGGACGCGGAGGCGCTGAAAAAACTTAAAGAAGGCATAACCGTGCCTGTTGTTGCGGATATCCACTACAGCCGCAAACTCGCTCTGCTTGCGATGGAAAAAGGCGCCGACAAGATACGGATAAATCCCGGCAATCTTTCCCGGCAGGATATAAAAGCAACCGTCAAGGCGGCAAAAGAGCACGGCATTCCCCTGCGGCTGGGAATCAATTCCGGCTCGGTAAAGATAAAGGGTTCACTTGCGGACAGCATGGTGAGATCCGCCTCGGACGCCATAAAGATTTTTCAGGATCTGAATTTCCACTCAATAGTTCTTTCACTTAAAACTCCTTCTGTGACGGATACGGTCGCCTGTTACAGGAGGATATCGGAGTTATATGATTACCCTCTGCATCTGGGGATAACCGAAGCCGGCAGGGGACTTCTTGCAGAAAGCAAATCAATACTGGGGATAGGCATGCTGATTTCGGAGGGCATAGGAGATACCATAAGGGTATCGCTTACCGAGCCGCCATGGAAGGAGATAGAGGCCGGCAGGGCGATACTGCAGGCATTGGATGTGAGAAAGTTTGCGCCCGAAATCATTTCATGCCCCACATGCGGCAGAACACAGGTTGACTTGAAAGGCATACTGAAAAAGGTTGAGAGGGAGATGCAAAAACTGGCAATACGGCACCCTTCGGCGAAAAATCTCAAGGTTGCGGTTATGGGATGCAGTGTGAACGGGCCCGGGGAAGCAAGGCAGGCGGATGTGGGGATAGCTGGAGGGACAGGGAAATTTGCTTTGTTTAAAGAAGGCGGTATAATTGGCAGTTATAACCAGGAAATGATAGTGGGAAAACTAATCAACGCGGCAGAAGATATCCTTAAAAACCAAGAAAGTGAGACGTGAAACGTGAAAAGTGACGTTTTTTGTCATCTGGCGTTTTTTGCCATCCCGATGCTTTTAATCGGGACCTGTATCTTTT
>CAZAMK010000224.1:0-2193 GCA_964486345.1 uncultured bacterium | reverse complement strand
ATCGGCGATGCCGCACAAGCGCAACCCGATATTGAGCGAGAGGATATGCGGGCTTGCAAGGGTGATAAAGAAGAATGCGGGCGCCGCGCTTGATAACGTCGGGCTGTGGTATGAAAGGGATATCAGTCATTCTTCGGCGGAGCGGATTATATTCCCTGAATCAATCATGCTTCTTGACTACATACTAACTCTCCTGAACAGGGTTCTCAAAGGCATAGACGTTTTTGACGCAAACATTCAGAGGAACGTCGTCCTGACAGGCAGGGTATTCTTTTCCCAGAAACTTCTGAATGCCCTTGCGGTTAAAGGACTGGCAAGGGACCAGGCGTACGAGATAGTGCAGAAGACGGCGTTTGAGGCGATTAAGACGGGGAAGGATTTTGTGGCGCTGGCGAAAGAAACCCCTGAAATAAAGAAGCATTTCACAGGTGAAGAGATGGAAAAAATTTTTGATACGGGGCTTCTGTTGAAGAATCTTGACAAACTTTTTGAAGAACTTAAATGAAATATTATCTGATTTCCCTCAACGGCTACGGCGAACTTCTGAAGAAAAACTTCAGAGGCAAATCCCTCTTTGACTATGCGAAAAAAGATAATTTCACCGCCCTGTCGGCAGGAGGAAAATGGGGCTACGTGCTTCTCGGCAATTCCCTTGAAAAATCTTACTGCCGTCTCTTTGCCGGAGAAAAGCATTTCCCGGGCGAAGCGTTCATAAGATTTTCCGCTCTCAAGGCAAAAACGGATTGCCGGACGTTTTTTCTTGCAAGGTTTATTACGCAGGTTGACGGCAGGGTGATAGAAACGGATGTAAAACTGTCGGAGAAAGAGACAAGGGGTTTGCTTGATGCGCTTTCCGCTCAAAACGGACAGGTTGAATTTTTTGTATCGGGCAAAGAGATTGTGGCAGGTTTCAAAAAGGAGTTTCCGGCGGAACCGTCAGTATTCCCCGAAAACATGAAATACAAGAGGTTTGAGGAACACCTCTATAAAAACAAAGGCCTTGCGGATGTTAACGCACTGATAGATTTATCGGCGAAGGTCCTTCCGGAAAACTCCATAAACAAGGTGCGCGATGATCTTGGAGAAATGTCGGCAAACCTTCTGTGGCTGTGGGGTCAGGGAAGGGTTACTGATATGCCTCCTGTCTCTGCGGGGCTGAATAAGGAAACGTTTTATCTTTCCTGCGAAGGTAATCTGATACCTCTGGCGGAACTGCTCGGTTTTGAAAAGATTGCCGATGTAAGCGGAGGCAGGGACAATTCCCTCATATGGCTGAACAGTTCCCTGAATGCGAAAGAAGGAGCCTCTGCCTGGCTGAAAAATTTTGAGAGTTTTGACAGGGATATACTGGGGAATATTTCCGAAGAATCACTTGACGGGAAATGCAGGGTGTTATTCATCTTTGATAGCTTTATGTCCCAGGACGTTGAAATTAAAAACGGATGGGGCGTATTTGTGGCGTCGTCGGAAAAGACGCTGTTCGGCATCCGCTTCAAAAAATATTTCAGGAACAGCAATGCCGTTTTGAAAAGATTTCTCGGCTGATTGAAATGGAAAGAGTTTATATTGCAGTGGGAAGCAACAAGGGAGACAGGGCGGGCAACATCATCAGCGCGCTCAAGCATATAGAAAAACATATTCTGATTAAAAAGATATCGCCCTTTCTTCACAACCTACCGCAGGAGGGAGCAGGCGGCGGTTTTTTCATGAACGGGGTTATTGAGGGTAAGACAGGTCGCTCTCCGGAAAAACTTTTCCGCATGCTTCAGGATATTGAGAAAAAATCCGGCAGGATTTTCCCTCACGCCAGAGGCGATGAAAGGGAGATAGACCTTGACATTATTTTTTACGGCGGCAGAGTCATAAAAACAAAGGAGATACGGGTTCCTCATCCCAGATACAGAAAGAGATATTTCGTGGTTCGCCCACTTTATAACATAGCGCCGGATTTAAGAGACCCTGAAACCAAACAGACCATTTCAAGTATATACGAAGGATTACAGGAAAAAGGATAATCCCTCCCTTTTATTCCCTTCTCCCTTGAGGGGAGAAGGTTAGGATGAGGGTGAGAGGAGTCAAAGGGAGTGAAATGAAAGTAGTCTCAACAATATATGAAGCAAGGGAGACGATAAAAAACGCAAGAGGGGCGGGGAAAACCATAGGCCTCGTCCCCACTATGGGGGCTTTACACGA
>CAZAMK010000223.1:0-2196 GCA_964486345.1 uncultured bacterium | reverse complement strand
TGTTGTGGACCTTATTAAATACATGGTGGAAAAGCAGTAACTTCAGGAGGAAACAATGGAACTGAAGACCATAGAAGATGCTGGGTATGCCGGCAAACGCGTGTTTCTCCGGGTAGATTTTAACGTTCCGCTTGAAAAAGGCGAGATAAAGGATGATACAAGGATAAGAGCCGCCCTGCCCACTATAGAATATCTGCTGAAGCAGGGGGCGTCCCTCGTAATCTCTTCGCATCTCGGCAGACCGAAAGGAAAAGCGGTTCCGGAGATGAGCCTTCAACCCGTTGCAAAAAAACTCTCAAGTCTGCTTGGCGGAAAGAAAGTCGCATTTGCTTCCGACTGCATAGGAGACGAGGTAAAAAAATCCGCACAGAACCTGAAAGCCGGAGAGATGCTTCTTCTTGAAAATTTGAGATTCCACGCCGAAGAAGAGGAAGGCAATGAAGGATTCACCCGCCAGCTGGCTTCCCTCGCAGACTGTTACGTGAACGACGCTTTCGGAACATGCCACAGGGAACATGCTTCAATATACGGCATAACAAAGATTTTTGACAGCATCGCCGCAGGTTACCTGATACAAAAAGAAGTTTCCGCCCTGTCAAAACTGATTGAAAACCCAGAAAAACCGTTCCTGATGATTTTAGGGGGAGCAAAGGTGGCGGACAAGATAGGGATGGTTAAAAATCTTCTCGGAAAGATAGACACTCTTATAACCGGAGGAGTTATGGCGTATACCTTCGTTATAGCGAAGAACTGGGAGATAGGCTCATCAAAGGTTGAACCTGACGCCGTTCCGCTTGCCAAGGAGATCATAAAAGAAGTAAACAAGCGACATCTTGAGTTCCATACTCCTCTTGACCACATTATCGCCGACAAGATTTCACCCGACGCCCATCACTTTGCAACGGAAAGGGGAACCGTCCCTAAAAACTGGATAGGCGTTGACATAGGGCCGCAGGCGGTGGAAGAATATACCGACTGCATAAAACGGGCAAAGACCATTTTTTGGAACGGGCCCATGGGCATATATGAAATTGAAGCGTTCGCAAAAGGCACCATAGCGCTTGCAAAGGCAATAGGAGAAGCGGGTGTCTTCTCGGTTATAGGAGGAGGAGATTCAATAGCGGCGGTAAATAAAGCAGGCGTAGCAGATAAAATATCGCATATCTGCACGGGAGGCGGTGCATCGCTTGAATTCCTTGAAAAAGGGAAGCTCCCGGGGATAGAGGTATTGAAGAGAAGCGTATAGCGTTTAGCGTACAGCGTATAGGAAAACCGTAAAGAAAGATAGCGTGGAGCGTAGAGCGGATAGGAAAAAACAAAAAAAATGGAGAATGCAAGATGAAAAAGAGTCTGATTGCCGGAAACTGGAAGATGTATAAAACCCCTAAAGAATCTGTTGAGTTCGTAAAGGAACTGATAAAAAACACAGGGACTTACAACGACAGGGATATTCTTGTCTGCCCGCCGTTCACCTCTCTGCCGCAGGTATCCGAAGTTGTGTCCGGAACGGCGGTAAAGCTCGGGGCGCAGAACGCCTGTTATGAAAACGAAGGCGCTTTCACCGGCGAAATTTCAACGGGGATGCTTAAGGAAATCGAAGTGGAATACGTTATCTGCGGGCATTCGGAGAGAAGGAACATTTTCGGGGAAACCAATTCCACGGTAAACAAAAAAGTCATGAAAACGGCAGAGTCAGGGATGAAGCCGATTTTATGCGTAGGGGAAAAACTTGAAGAGCGCGAAGCAGGAAAAACCTTTAGAGTTATCAGCTCCCAGGTAAGGGAATCCCTCGCCGGATACGGAAAACAGGGAATGCTCGTTGTCGCATACGAACCGGTATGGGCGATAGGGACGGGAAAGACGGCAACGCCCGAGCAAGCCGAGGAAGTCCATGTCTTCATAAGAAGCCAGCTGGCGGAGCTTTTTGATAAAAACACGGCCGAGGATATAATAATACTTTACGGAGGAAGCGTAAAGCCGGACAACATAGATTCAATAATGCGCCAGAAAAATATTGACGGAGTCCTTGTGGGAGGCGCAAGTTTAAAGGCGGATTCCTTCACAAGGATAATAGACTATAAATCTTAAAAAAACGGCGTAAAGCGGGTAGCGTAGAGCGTATAGAAAAAGCATAAAAAATAGGAGAAAAAATGTACTTATTTCTACTGATTTTTCACATTGTCGTTTCCCTGCTCC
>CAZAMK010000222.1:0-2198 GCA_964486345.1 uncultured bacterium | reverse complement strand
GGGGTAAAACAATCCAAATGCGGTGAAATCCTCTTGAGGAAAAAGACTCTCGGCAGGCAGGAAGCATGGTTTTTAATCAACCCTACGGAAAAATTCGTTTCGGAGAAACTGGATTTCCACAGCTTCACAAACATTGAAGATTTGCTTGAAGTCCCTGTAGATACGGACAAACCTATAAAACTTGAGCCTTTTGATGTAAAGGTGCTTATAGTTGAAAGAAATTCAACGAGAAGGATATAAAAACAGAACTCTTCACACGGAATTGTGAGACGTGAGAAGTGACGTCTTATGTCATCTGGCGTTTTTTGCCATCCCGATGCTTTTAATCGGGACCTGTATCTTTTTGTCATCTGCGGATAGTAGGCAGGGATCCAGAGAGAAGGAATAGTTATAAATCCCTGCTTAAAACATGCAGGGACAACAAAAAGCGTCGTTTCACATTTCACGCTTCTTCAGGAGTTTAGAGAGGAGGTGAAAGAAAGATGAAAAGAAAATTTATCCGCAGAAGCTTTGGCGTAGGCGGAGGATTTACGTTGATAGAACTGCTGGTGGTCATAGCCATCATCGCGATACTGGCGGCTATGTTACTGCCGGCATT
The DNA here is from genome assembly GCA_964486345.1 of uncultured bacterium. Lineage (GTDB taxonomy): Bacteria > Ratteibacteria > UBA8468 > B48-G9 > JAFGKM01 > JAFGKM01. Next base: position 1,600 of record CAZAMK010000222.1, on the reverse strand, counting down.
GGCAAGGGCTCGGGAACAGGCGAGAAGGGCGGTTTGTATCTCCAACCTGAAGCAGATAGGTTTAGCGATGAAGATGTACAGCCAGGACTACAGGGAGTTTTTCCCCTATACATCTGCTGTACTCACAACTTGTCAAGCATTTGGAAACTTGAATGATGGAATGACAGCTGCGGGTACCCTGAACCTGCTCTATCCCAAGTACGTGTCGGCGGAAAAGACATTCATTTGTCCGTCAGACTTGAGTCCGACTACGGTTAATATGGCGACTCATGAAACCGCACAGTTGGGCGGCGACAAGATTCTGCAGAACGCATGTTCTTACGCTGTCGCATTGGGGTTGAACGAACAGACTTCCGTTGACACGGTCCTGGCGTGTGATAAGTCAGGCAGTGCAAGTTGGCCGGGAAGTGCATGGGATAGGGGGCTAGCGGGCTCAGCCGACTATTTAAACCACAAGAAGGACGGCGTGAACGCTCTTTATGTCGGAGGCCACGTTAAATGGATACCAGCTTCCAGACTTATAATGGTAGGTGCTCCTGATTTCCCGAATAACAGAAATCAGGCTGTTACTTCTGGTTATGTGGTAACTCCCAAGTAAGTAGCACATCAGAAATGTATAAAAGAGAAAACCCCGATTTGCTCGGGATTTTCTCTTTTATACCAACCAAAGAAAGCAAATTGCTTTTTCCTCATGCCTGACAACTTTTCCTGTTAAAAAACATGCAGGGAAATTCAGTACTTGCAGATATTACTCTTTTTTTACATTTCTCTTATCAGAATTTCTGAATCTATAAGACAAGAATTTGATTATTGACAATCACATAAGTAACGTCCCAAATCTGTCGTCGGAAGGACGAGGACATTAATTATGCGTATATCAATAGGTGTTTATGGTGTTATAGAGGCCGAAAAGGAAAGAGCAAGTGGAATATTCAAACCTTGAGCAGGAAGGTTTACTCGTTCAAAAAATTGACAGAGGGGGTTAAAACTTCTATAATGGAACTTCAATCCTTTTTGAAACAAAAACGCAAATTGTGACTCCTGCGTGAAGAAATTCACACCGGAGGATTTCCGACAACAGAGGAGGGTTAAAATGGCTGTGAGCTATAAGGAATTGGGGCTGGTAAACACGAACAAATTGTTTCCCAAGGCGGTAACGGGAGGTTATGCGGTGCCTGCGTATAATTTCAATAACATGGAGCAATTGCAGGCGATTATAACCGCCTGCGTTGAATGCAGTTCTCCCGTAATACTGCAGATATCAAAAGGGGCGAGGCAGTATGCCAACCAGACGCTTTTAAGGTATCTGGTCCCTGGCGCCGTCGCAATGGCCAGAGAGATGGGGAGCAAGATACCCATAGCGCTGAACCTTGACCACGGAGATTCTTTTGAGCTCTGCAAAAGCTGTATTGATTACGGGTTTTCCACAGTCATGATAGACGGCTCCTCACTTCCTTACGAAGGCAATGTGGAATTGACGAAAAAAGTGGTTGAGTATGCCCACTTAAAAGACGTTACGGTTGAAGGCGAGCTCGGAGTCCTCGCAGGAATAGAGGAGCACGTATCTTCCGAGGTAACGCATTACAAGAGGCCGGAAGAC
>CAZAMK010000221.1:0-2207 GCA_964486345.1 uncultured bacterium | reverse complement strand
ATCATTGTCGGAGGAATATTTTTCATGGAAGCATTCTCCGTTGTCATACAGGTAGCTTCATTCAAAACAAGGGGGAAAAGAGTCTTCCTTATGACGCCCATACACCATCACTTTGAACTTAAAGGAATTCCCGAGTCAAAGGTAATAGTAAGGTTCTGGATAGTGGGCATTATCTTTGCGCTGTTTACGCTTATAACGCTTAAAATCAGGTAATGGAAATAAAGAACAAAAAAATTGTTGTGGCGGGCATGGGGAAAACCGGTTTTGATACTGCCGTTTTCCTTGCAGAAAGAGGAGCAGACGTCTTTGTTACGGAAAACGGCTCAACGGAACAGGCAAAGAAAATTGCGTCTGACCTTGAAAAAAAGGGGATAAAGACAGAGATAGGCGGACACACGGAGAAATTCATTGAAGGGGCGCAGATGCTTGTACCCAGCCCGGGCGTTCCGAACAACAGCCTTCCCATAAGGTATGCAGAAACAAAAAAAATTCCGGTTATCAGCGAGATTGAACTCGCCTTTGCCTTCTCTCCCACGGAAAAAATCATAGCTATAACCGGCACCAACGGCAAAACCACGACGACTTCGCTGACAGGAGCAATCTTCAAAGAAGCAAATATACCCTCGGTGGTATGCGGCAACATAGGAAATACCTTCATAGGCGAGTTTGACAAACTGACAGCGGATACGTACGTAGTTCTTGAAATCAGCAGTTTCCAACTGGAGAAAACAAAAAAGTTCAGGCCGTTTATAGCGTGTCTTTTAAACATCGCCGAGGACCATTTTGACAGGCATTTTACCATGCAGAATTACATAGATGCCAAAAAACGTATTTTTGCCAACCAGACAGAGGATGACTTCGCCATACTTAACTGCGACGACGCTTACTGCAGGGACATCGCAAAAACGCTGAAAGCCGGAACGTTGTTTTTCAGCCGCAAAGAGATACCGGAAAAAGGCGTTTATCTGAAGGGAAAAACTGTTTTTTCCAATATGAATAAAAGCGGGGAAATCATTGATATCAAAAAGACAAAGCTATGGGGCAAAGGCAATTCGGAGAATATAATGGCATCCGTTTTAATCGGGCTTCTTTGCGGGATAGAAGAAACCGCGATAAGAAAAGCGGTATATGAATTCACCCCCCTGCCCCACCGGATGGAAAAGGTTGCGGAAATAAAAAGCGTTTCGTTCATAAACGATTCCAAGTCAACAAACCCTCATTCCATAATAAATGCCCTTGAAAGCATTGAAGAAAAAAACAACGCCGTTCTTATCATGGGCGGCAAAAACAAGGATATTTCATTTGTGAGCGTCATTCCTTACTTTAAAAACAAGGTAAAACTGCTGGTTTTGCTTGGAGAAGCGAAAGAATTCCTGTATCAAGAATTCAAAAACTGCGGTATACCATTAAAACTCGCAGGCAGTATGAAGGAAACCGTAGGAATGTCTTTTCAGAGCGCCTCGGCCGGAGACATAGTGCTCTTTTCTCCGGGGTGCGCTTCATTTGACATGTTCAAAAATTACAAGGAGCGTGGGAATGCTTTTAAAAAAGAGGTCAACTCTCTACTTTAGAATCTGGCTTTCGGCGGCCGCACTGATTGCCCTCGGGAGCGTATTCGTTTTGAGCTCAAGCTCCGTCTACGGGATTTCTCGCACAGGAAACCCCGCATATTATTTTGAAAAGCATCTTATATGGCTTGTACTCGGCGCAGCAGGGGTTTACCTCTTGAATAAAACAGATATGAAACACATTGAAAGAAAAAGTCTTCTGATATTCCTTTTCTCCCTTGTCATCCTGCCCTTGCCAAAGTTTTTCGGAGAATTGAGATGGATACGGCTGGGCCCCTTAAGTTTTCAGCCAGCGGAACTTATAAAATTCACATTCATCATATATCTTGCCGATTACTTTTCAAGAAAGAAACCTGAAATCCTGAAGTTTAAAACACTCATCGTCCCGCTTGTTGCACTCATGCTGATAACCGGCATTCTCCAGATACAGAAGGACATAGGCACATTCGCCATTATTTTCTTCACCTTCATTCTTCTGATATTTCTCGCGGGAGCAAGGATTAAACACATAGCTATAATCCTTTTATCAGGCATTCTTCTTTTCGGAGCAATGGTCCTTATGTTCCCTTACAGAATTCAGAGGATAAAGGCCCATTTTGACCATTCCGCCGATACGCAGGGAGCGAAATACCAGCCTCT
>CAZAMK010000220.1:579-2221 GCA_964486345.1 uncultured bacterium | reverse complement strand
AATATGTCCCACGAACTGAAAACGCCGCTGACCGCTATAAAGGGTTACGCGGAAACGCTGTACGACGAAATCCCTCCCGAACCGCAAAAACACCTTGATATAATCAGGAAGCATACCGACCGGCTGATTAGTATAGTCAACGACATTCTTTCCCTGTCCGGACTTGAGGAGGCGAGAAACATTGAATTCAAGCCGGTTGACATAAAGGAGATTGCTGACGGCGTTTTAAAAATGTTTGCGGGAAAAATCAAGAATAGAAACCTGTCGCTTGAAGTTAACATGGATGAAGAAAACAGATACGTTTCCGGAGACAGGTTCAAGATTGAGGAAATGTTTATAAACCTTATAGACAACGCCGTAAGGTATACGGATAAGGGCGGCATCGCCGTCAAAAGTTTCCGCAAAGACAACTCCCTCATAGTGAGCATCAAGGATACCGGAATAGGAATCCCGGAAAGAAACCTGCCAAGGATATTTGAAAGGTTTTACGTCGTTGACAAGTCCCGCTCAAAAGAAACAGGCGGCACGGGCCTCGGCCTTTCAATAGTAAAACACATCGTACTGTTACACAAGGGAGACATTGAAATAAAAAGCTCTCCTTCTTCCGGCACCGAAGTTCTCCTCACCCTCCCACTTGCCCCGAAATCTGCATAAAAGAGTCAAATCTGATGTAATCGACTAATATCCCGACATAACAATGGCTGGTAAGAATGTGCCCAGCCGTGCGGTCTTCTTCAGGCGGGACACTTGACCGCCCCGGCGAGGCGGTCTGCGTTCGGCTTCTTTCGTCGCTCTGTCATGATAAAAAACATCATGGCATCCTTGCCCGCTCCTCAAACAGACGCCCGCTTCAGAAACCGCCCGGCAGGGCACCGGCAGAGATTCTGTTCTTATGTAGGATTTTAGCAATCAATTTTAATTCGCACATAGAGTGAGGCGGCAAGGAGTCAGTAATGAAGGCATACTCTAATAGTATGTCGAGGAAACTGCCGACACAGCCAACGAAACTATATGAGCGAAGTCAAACGATTTAACACAATCTTAACACAATCCTGATTTATTCCTTATCCACGAACGGTACAGTATATGTGAATAAATTTTCTTCTTTGCTCGGAAAACGCCGCAAGGGAGGTGAAAAAGAAGTTCAGGCAGAGACAAAGAGAAAAGAGAGTGGCAAGTGACGATTTGTGTCATCCCTGCGGATAGTAGGCAGGGATCCCAAAAAAGGAGGGATATAATGAAGAAGCTGATAGCAGTGGCAGCAATGCTGATTCTTTCAACAACGCTCGCATTCGGGAGCGAGGTTGACAGGCTGGTAGACAAGCTGGTGGAGAAAGGGATACTCACGGAGGCCGAGGCATACAAGATTGCCGCCGAAGCCCAGGATGAAGCCAACAAGCAGGAAGCGGTTGCAAAAGCAGACTCGGATAAGATTTCAGGCTGGATAAAGAATACATCCTTTAAAGGCGATGCCCGCATCAGGTATGAACTGCACGACAGGGATGCCAAGGATGACCGGCACCGCACAAGGCTGAGATTCAGATGGGGGTTTGACACGAAGGTTAACGACCAGATAAAAGCAGGATTCCGGATTGCCACGGGCGACAGCGCACAGGCGAGTTCGGCAAATCAGACTTTTACC
>CAZAMK010000220.1:0-569 GCA_964486345.1 uncultured bacterium | reverse complement strand
GCAAATTTCTCATTAACCGGCGGCAAGATGACAAACCCTTTCTATAATACGAACCTTGTATGGTCCGGCGACCTCAATCCTGAAGGCATCATAGCGCAGTTGAATATACCAGCACAAGGGAATATCTTCGCAACTGCGGGTTATTTTCCCATATTTGAAGACAAGAACGACGTTGAAGACCCTTACATGCTGGGGTTCCAGATTGGATATGCAAACAGCAGATTTAAGGCTGCGGCGGCTTACTACAACTATGAAGGTTTGAAAGATGCGCTTGCGGAGGATATTTCCCCGAGTTTTGAAGACAAGGGGAATACCCTGTCAGCCGGAGCTTATGTATACGACTATGAAATCTTCAACGCCACAGCCGAACTTATGCCGTTTGAAATCCCCATAGGAGCGAATAAACTGCCGGTCAAACTCTATGCGGATTACGTAAAAAACATGGTTACAGGTGCTGCTCAAATGGATGGTGCTATTCTTGTTGTTGCTGCTACTGACGGACCAATGCCACAAACACGTGAGCATATCCTTTTAGGACGTCAGGTAGGTATTCCTAGAATGGTTGTATT
>CAZAMK010000219.1:0-2221 GCA_964486345.1 uncultured bacterium | reverse complement strand
CTTCAGACGCCCGCTTCAGAAACCACCCGGCAGGGCATAATTTAAGCAGGTATATCTTTATGCAGGAATTTTAGTGTGCTTTATTAAAAATATACAAAGGGGGATATAATGGGAAAGTTGATTGCGGGCGCGCAGATGTACACACTGCGGGATTACTGCAAGACGGTAAAAGATACGGCGGAGACGCTGAAAAAGGTAAGCGGGATGGGCTATAAGGTTGTCCAGGTTTCAGGGATGGCTGAACCGAAGGATATGAAGGAAATGAGAAAAATGCTTGACGACAACGGACTTTATGCCTGTTCAACGCATACGGGCTATCAGAAGATAGTGGAAGAAACGAATAAGGTGATTGAGGAACATAAGATACTCGGATGCGAGGCGATTATGTGCCCGGGTCTGCCGGGTGAAATGCTCAACAAAGAAGGATTCCTTAAAGCGGCAGAGGTATTCAGCCCCATTGTGGAAAAAACGAAGGAAAACGGACTGTCATTGGGCTACCACAACCACCATCTGGAACTCCAGAGATACGACGGGAAAACAGGTCTTGAGATACTGATAGAAAATTGCAGAGACCTGCATGCCGAGCTTGACCTTTACTGGATACAGGCGGGAGGCGGAGACCCGGCCGAGTGGCTGGAAAAATTCCCCGGAAGATACAGCCAATTGCATTACAAGGAAATGGGCATCATAGACGGCAAACAGGTCATGCTTCCGATAGGTGCAGGCAACATGAACTGGAAGAAAATCGTAGAAGCTTCAAGAAAGGCGGGTGCAAAATTCTGCCTGGTTGAAATGGACCACCCTGTACTGGATGCGTTTGTTTCTCTTAAGATAAGCCTTGAGAACATGAAAGCATTGGGCATTGAGACAAGTTTATAAAATCAGGAGTTACGGTAGAAGGCGCCGTTGACTGCGGATATCTCGTAGAATTCCGGGGGGAAACCGAATCTGTTTTTGTAGAGACTTGCGAGCTGTTCTTCAAACCTGCCCATAGTCTTTTTTTCAAGCAGTATGATACAGCATCCTCCCATGCCGGCGCCTGTGAGGCGCGCGCCTTTAACACCGTCGCACTTCTTTGAGAAATCCACTATGAAATTCAGCTCCCCGCAGCTGACTTCGTAGAGTTCTTTCAGGCTTTTATGGGATTCGTACATCAACTGCCCGAATCCGTCCATATTTTTCTCTCCGAGTCTTTTCACCGCTTCAAAAACGCGCCGGTTTTCTTCCGCTATGTGGCACGCCCTCTTAAAATTTTCCGCGGAGAGCAAGTCTTTATATCTGTTGATATCTTCAACCTCGGTAAGGAAATCAACGGATTCGTATTTTTTTATGGTCTCCAGCGATTCTTCAACCGATTTAACCCGTTCGTTGTAAACAGAGGAAGACAATTTGCGCTCTTTTTTTGTGTCCGCAAGCAAAAAAGTCAGATTGCCGAGAGGCAGAAGGACGTTTTTGTAATCAAGCGTTTTACAGTTGAGCAGAAGCGCATGTTCTTCCTTTGCCAGATATACGGAAAACTGGTCCATGATGCCGCAGTTTACTCCGACAAACAGGTTTTCGGCGCGACGCGCAAGTTTTATCAGGTCTTCCGGGGAGATTTTTACGCCGGAAAGCCTGCGGAAGAGTTCCGCAATACAGACCTCCAGAGCCGCAGAGGAACTCAAACCGCTGCCTATGGGTATGTTGCCCCCGAATGCAATCTCAATGCCCGGCAGTGGATAGCCGAGTTTTTTAAACTCTGCAAGCACCCCCAGCACATAGTTGGCCCACGGGACCGCCTTTTGATATTCAATATTTCCGGCAGGCGATTCAAAAGATTCGGAATAGTTGCAGGAAAACAGTTTGATTCTGCCGTCATTTTTCAATCTGCCCGCGCTTACGATAAATTTGTCTACTGCTATGGGAAACACATAGCCCCCCTGATAATCTATATGCTCGCCTATAAGATTGGCTCTTCCGGGCGTCGTTACCGAACAAAAGGGCTCTTTATATCCAAACCTGCCGCGAAAATCCCGTTCTATTTTGTTTTTCATGTTGTTTTTGGCAAAAATACGATGGTATTATAACACTTGCCTGAATGAATTTTGAAATATTTTTGTTTTGTCAGAAATTGGTGTAAAATACAACTATTATTCAACTGTGATAAATCTTAATTACATACGGGTTCCGGGACTTGGGACCCGGGATTCGGGAAAAACAAAAATAGAGCAGTGTTTCACAA
>CAZAMK010000218.1:0-2236 GCA_964486345.1 uncultured bacterium | reverse complement strand
CATTTTTTTCGGCCAGCAGGTAGGCAGGTTTTTCTGCGGGTCGCCGCCCTTTCTGCCTCCGTACAAATACAATCCCAAATTAGGGTTCCACATTATAGAGAAGCCGCCATTTTTTGACAATTTGTTTCCGAGTGCAATCCTTATAAGAAAAAATGAGTAAAAGTTTTTTCTTGCCTCTTCCGAATCAAGGTCTATTTCAGGCTTAATCCACAGTTCTATCGTGCCCTCTTCAAAATTCAGATTGCCTTCCAGCGGATAGCTCACAGGGGAAAACATGGTCTTTTCTGCGGAGTTTCCCGCAAACAAAAGCAAACAAATCAGGCATGCCGCCGCCGTCAGAGTTTTCTTCATTTCATTCTCCCCTCATTGTCTTCCCGCATACCGCTCCCTTACCAAAAGCAGTCTGATACTCTCTTTCTCAATCTCTACCCGAATTCCATCGGTCGGAAACACTTCTCTGGTATAAACATCCCTGACTATGGAATTGTCTTCTTCAAGCCCCAAAAGGGAGAAATTAATGTTAAGATGCACTTCTTTTCTTTTATCGCCTACGTTTCCCACCAGAATCAAGGCTTTTTTCTCCCCTGCGTCTTTCCATATAGACGTCCTTATGTATTTTTCCGCATACTCGTCAGAGGTCTTTGTCTCCGCCAGTCCTTCCGTTTTCCAGAAACCGATAAATTCAGCGTTTGAAAAGTCCTTAAACGCAGGATAGAACATTTGCACCTGCGACCTCATGCCGAAAGCAGTATTGGGAACCCTGTAATGGTCAAAATATCCTTCAACGCTGAAAAGAGTATAGTCTTTGAGCAGGTGCGTCTGGCTGGCGCCCGTTCCTTCTCCCGCCATAATTTCCCACGGCAAAGTATGTCCGCCGAAGGCAGGTATACCCGTGATATAAGAAGAATAGAAAGAAAGGTAGTTGTCTTCCGGAAGCCAGTCGCCTATAGGTTTTCCGTTTTTGGGCGACATTGCCTCATATTCTCCGGTTACGAAAACATCCGCAAACCCCACTGTTGCAAGAATCGGCGCCGAAGAGGTATGGTTTCTATAAACTCCGTTCTTTTTCAGGATTCCATGTAAAAGGGCGTATACCCGCTGATTCATCCTCCTGTGTTCCAGTATCGGCCACGTTTTTCTTACCTTGCCGTTTTCATCCACCCATCCGCACCCGTGTTCAAGGTTTTCACATGCCATCAATTCTCCATAGTCGTTGTGGATGCCGTCAACGCCGTACTTTTGTATTATCTGCTCAACCGTCCAGACAAAAAAGTCTTCTCCCGGGCCTTTGGGACAAAGCACATAGTTGTTGATTGAAGGCCTTAGCGGATTCAAGAGCATTTCCTCTCCGAAATCTTCCCAGTAAGGGTCTTCTGGGGAAATGTTTTTCAGGTAATAAACCGATGTCCTGCCGCCAACATCCCCGACGGCTTTCACCCATTGGTGTATTGTTTCTTCTTTCTCCTTATTCTCGGGCAGCCACCAGCATCCGAACTTATTCCTGTGCCAGTAATGAATATGGAAAACGTCCGCTCCCATGTCTCCGGCCAATTGGAAAGGGTCTTTTTTTGTCTGCGTTGACAGCTTCAACCCCTTGCCTTCACTGCCTTCCGTAAATTCCGCCCACATATCTATCCATCCGCCCGTTTCGCCGGAATTTCCCGATATTACATCCGCTTTTGTCTGGAGATAGTTATTGGGTGCAAAATCTTCCTCGTATCTGTCATATAGAAGGGTTTTGCCGCCCGCAGTTATTTTAAGCTCGTCAAAAACAGCCTGCGTATTGCCACCCAGAAAGAAGTATTTGTCTTTCCAATCGGTCAGTGTCAGGTCAATAGCTACAAGCTTCCTGCCGATTTCCTCTCCGTTGCCGTAAAGAACGAAAAGGGTTTTTCCGCCGGCCTGTTTCTCCCATGCCAGAGCAACCTGCTGAAATTGCTCCGTTACCTTCCAGTCAAGCCTTTTGCTCTCCATCATTTCCTTAATTTTTCCCTTCCAGTAAACTTTTATTCTGAATCCCCTTTCGGTCCAGAAAACATCATCGCTTACCCACTGCATATGTACCCCGGAATCCGGTCCCATGTCAAGCAGAAAAACATCCATTGCCGACTGCTGTTTCCCGCCGGGAAGAATCCTGGCATGGAATTCAATTTTTCCTTCATCACCCATAATATTTCCGGAGAGAGGATATACCGCAACAACGCCCCTGTTGAAAAATGCCGGCGCTTTCCTGCCG
>CAZAMK010000217.1:0-2252 GCA_964486345.1 uncultured bacterium | reverse complement strand
AGGTGGAAAAATATCTGTTTCTGAATATCTTAATGTTCCAGCTCTCCCCGAAAAGCTCATGCGAGATATAACGCGTAATCCTTGTAGCCGTATCAAGGGTTGTAAGAACGAACGCATTTATCATAACAATCGCCAGCATTTTCCCTACATCCGGATTCAGAATTTTTTTGACTATTTGCCCGTAACCGGCCGCAAAAGTGCCTATCCAGTCTCCTTTAGCCATTAGTGCAGGATAATTTAACGATGACCAGGGATTATTCCAGTAAAGCCCCGCACATACACAGAGAAGAGCAAGGACTGAAAGCACCCCTTCGGTCAGCATCCCGCCATAACTGATTTTTCTTGCATCCTTCTCGCTGGTTATCTGCTTTGAGGTTGTCCCGCTTGCCACAAGGCTGTGAAACCCGCTTATTGCTCCGCATGCAATGATAACAAACATCATGGGCCAAAGAGTCCCTTTCTGTCCCGCCGAAAAAGATATGTATGCGGGAGCGTTTACCGCAGGCCTTGCGGTAAAAAGTCCCGCATATCCCAGAACAAGACCCGCAATCAATATAAAAGAAGACAGGTAGTCCCTCGGCTGTAGCAAAAAGTTGACAGGGATGACGCTGGCAATAAAACAATATATAAGAAGTATGACAATCCAGAGCTTGAGGGGTTCGGCCGCGGCAAATGAAAACGGAAATTTATCGCCGAGGACAAAAAGTCCTGCCAGAAGAACAAGAGCGCCGAGAGTTGCGTATACATAGTGGCAGTTGAGCCGGTACACGAGAAAACCGAAGATGAGGGATATCAGAATAAGGCCGAAGGTAGGAATTATAATCTCGGGCGCTTGAACAAAAGTATTCGCCGTAACGGAAGCAAAAACGGCAACCACGAGTATGAGGGTAAACCAAAGAAAAATTGAAAAGAGTATCCTGCTTCTGCGGCCCATAACCGATTCTGTAATTTCTCCTATGGTTTTTCCTTTATGCCGCAGGCTTAAAACAAGAGAAGCAAAGTCATGCACCCCGCCGAGAAAGATGGTGCCGAAGATAATCCACAGCGCCGCAGGAAGCCATCCCCACAGCATACAAGCTATAACAGGACCGAGGATGGGCCCCGCACCCGCTATTGAAGCGAAGTGATGGCCGAAGAGTATCGTCCAGTGCTTGGCGGGGATGTAATCAATACCATCCTGTTTTTCCGCCACGGGCGTTTTCCTGCCTGCGGAAACATCCCACAGTTTTTCCAGGAACCGGCCGTAAAAACGGTATGCCAGAACAAAAAGAAGCAGTGAAATACCGACAAGCAGAAGGGAATTCATTTTTTTCTCTCTCTGGATCCCTGCTTACTACCAGCAGGGATGACAAGCAATGAGAGTGCGATGAATCGCACCGCTACATTTATCCCTCGCATTTTTTAAGCAATACGTCCCATCTCCTGTCAACCTCTTGCTGTATGTTTTCAAGCAACCCCTGGTTCTCGGGCTTAAAGAGATGGGCAAACCTTCTCTGCATCTTGAACCATTCCGCAACAGGTTTCTTCTCTTTCGGCTTATAGGTTAATTTATATTTCCCTTCCACAACCTCGTAAAGAGGCCAGATGCAGGTCTCGGCGGCAACCCGGGAAATCTCCATAGTCAGTTCCGGTTCATGAGGCCAGCCGAGACGGCAGGGCGTAAGCACGTCAATGAAGGTGAAGCCGTCAAAAGAAATTGCCTTTTCCACCTTATTTACAAGGTCGTTCAATCTTCCCTTAATGGAAGTTGCGACATAGGGAATATTGTGCGCAACCATTATTGACGCAACATCCTTGGGAAACTGCACTTTGCCGGGTATAACCTTGCCCAGAGGAGAGGTTGTCGTATGCGCTGCTTTGGGCGTTGCGGAAGAACGCTGGATGCCGGTATTCATATATGCCTGGTTGTTACAGCAGACGTAAAGTATCTTATGTCCGCGCTCCGCAGCTCCGGAAAGGGATTGAAGCCCTATATCGTAAGTCCCTCCGTCCCCGCCGAACGTTACAAAAACCGCATCCTTGTCTATCTTGCCCTGTTTTTTCAATGACCTGTATGCCGCCTCAACTCCGCTCATTGTAGCAGCGGCATTCTCAAAGGCTGTGTGCAGCCACGGAACGTTCCATGCCGAATACGGGAAGATAGTGCTTGCCACTTCCAGACATCCGGTTGCATTTTCAACAATAACCGGTTTGTCAACGGCAAGCATGACCATTCTCGCAACAATTCCTTCCCCGCAGCCGGCGCACAAACG
>CAZAMK010000216.1:0-2265 GCA_964486345.1 uncultured bacterium | reverse complement strand
CATGGCGGCCGCAAGAAAAGAGCGGCGGATTCTTATGAACAAGTACGATTTCCGCCTGATAAACATAAACATTGAAAATACCATACGGAAGATTCAAAACATCATAAACAAGGGAAGTAAATACTGAAGAGAAGACGGCGTATAGGGTATAGCGTAAAGCGTATAGAAAAACAAAAAGACTAAAAGCTTTTAACTCTACGTTAAACGCTCCACGCTATACGCTGATTTTGGGGGTGACAGATGAAGAAAGTAAAGATTGCGTTCATAGGAGCGGGAGGCATGGCAAACCTCGTTCACTATCCGTCTCTGCATTCAATTCAGGATGCGGAGATTGTCGGGATTTCAGATTTGATGCAGGATAAACTTGAGCAGACGGCAAAGAAATACAACGTGAAACAGACGTTTACTGATTACAGGGAGCTTATTGAAAAGACTTCTCCGGACGCAGTTTACATAATAATGCCGCCGCACCACATGTACGACATAGCGGCTTACTGCCTCGGTCTCGGGTTGAACATTTTCATAGAAAAGCCGCCCGGAATAACAAAAGAACAGACTAAACAGCTGGCAAACATCGCCGAAAAGAAAGGGGCGCTTACCATGACAGGGTTTCAAAGAAGATTCGCCCCTCTCATGATAGAAGCGAAAAAAATGATTGACGAACGCGGGGGGACTCTGCAGTGCCAGGCAAATTTCTTCAAGAATTTCATAGACAAGCCGCCTTATTACAACGGTGCGATAGACATCCTTACCTGTGATGCAATACACTCGGTTGACATACTCCGGTGGATAGCCGGAGAACCGAAGAAAATTGCAAGTTCGGTGAAAAGCCGTTTTGCCGGATACGACAACTGTTTTTATGCGATGGTTGAATTTGAAAGCGGCGCCGTGGGATTCCTTTCCGCAAACTGGGTTTCCGGAAAACGAATTTACAGCGTGGAAATTCACGGCAAAGGCATATGCGCATTCGTCAATCCCGAAGAATCAGCGGTTATATACAAAGACGGGGAAGAGAAGGGATGTGCGTTAAGCGCATCAGAACTTGCCGGAAGCGGGGAATTATTTAAGCTTGCGGGGTTTTATCAGGAAAACGAACATTTCATTAACTGCATAAAAACTAAAAAACTTCCGCAGACAAACTTTGCAGACAGCGTAAAAACCATGGAATTTGTGGAAAGAATTTACCGCAGTACAATCTGACAATCCGGTATCAAGCGATGGGATATGCGCCGTAAGTTACGCCGGCCTTCAGAAATTCAATGTAATTGCCTTCCATCTGGGAAGATATTGGGCTTGACTCCGGAATATTGGAGGGAATGAGGATAAATCCGCCCCTGCGGCCGCCCTGCAGTATGGATTCTTTAACTATTGAATTTATCTCTCCGGTGCTTCTGAATTCCATATCTTCCGCAAAAGGCCCTCCCATAAGAATAATTTTCTCTCCGACGAGTCTCCTGATTTTCAGGATTTGGGCGGGACTGCATACAGTGTTTATAACCGGCTCAAGAACATCTATACCCAGTTTCAGCACCAGAGGCAATATCTGTTCTATATCCCCGTGCCAGTGGTAGCAGATAAAGTTTTTATTTCCCTTTTTGAGAATATCTATCAACTCCCTGTCATATTTAAGGACAAAATCCGCAAAAACTTTTTTCGTGTCGCGGAAATATTCAACGGGCAGTTCCGGAGGAACGCCGTACTCGGCCCCCCTTATTCTTATCAGCGTATCCGAAACGGAAGTTGATATAAATCTGTAGAGATTGACAAGCCTTAATTGCATATTCTCAAGAAGCTGATGCACCTCCTTTGGCATTGACATCATAAATTGAGGCATGTCTCCCGGAGCAAACAGCTCCGCCACTACGGCAAGCGGATCGGGCAAAGCGATAACAACGATGCCCTTGTCTCCCAGAGAATTGTTAAGTCCGTAGTAATCGGAAAGGCCGGGGCTGAAAGGTGTGTAAGGAAGCGCCAAAAACTTTGCTATGTCCCTTTCATTTTCTATCCAGGGTTTTTGAACCCACTGGTGCATGCTTGTATTTGAGGTTCTGACAGATTTCGTCAGATGTCCGCGGCTTGTTGCGACGGAAAGTTTTACGGTCTTTGAAAGAGGGGTATCCTGAAATTCTTCGGCTTTTACTTCAATACTGCCGGGAGCTGAAAAGAAAAATCCTGTTTTAGGCCTGTAAAGATGGAAGGTGTCCTGGTACTCTCTTGACGCCTGCAGAAGTTTCTCAAAACTTTTGTGCTTTGCCCAGAAAATTT
>CAZAMK010000215.1:0-2267 GCA_964486345.1 uncultured bacterium | reverse complement strand
ACGCAGACCGCCTCGCCGGGGCGGTCAAGTGTCCCGTCTGAAGAAGACCGCCCGGAGATGCCTTTGTATGCGCATTTATACGTTGGACCCGAAGTTTTTTGCAAGACGCGCCATCGTCTCATAGTTGGCAAGCGTCCGCGGGGTAATGGTCCTGCCGTAAGGAGCGGCAGAAGGATGCAGTATGAATCCCCTGCCTGTCCACAGGATTTCCCTTCTCGTCATCGTTCCTCCTCACTTCCAGTTGCCGAGAATGTCGCCGCAAAGATAAAGAGACCCGCATATGCACCAATCCCCGCCTGTTCCTTTTAAGTATTTCAAAGCTTCTCCGGGAGACTGTATCACCTTCACCTTTGCCGTCTTTTTCCTGGCAAAATCCGCCAGCAGGGCAGGGTCAAGAGCCCTTTCGTTCTCCGGTTTTGTAAAAACTATCTCGTCCACGATGTTTTTAAGCAGTAAGATATTCAGCATTTTTTTCCAGTCTTTATCTTTTAAAACGCCTGTCAGAAAACAGAATTTTTTGCGCGGAAATATCTCTGCAAGGGAGAGGGAAAGAGTTTTCATGCCGTCCGGATTATGGGCGCCGTCAATTATAACAACCGGCTTTTTCTGCAGGATTTGGAACCTGCACGGCCAGAAGACGGTCTTTATCCCTTTGTATAAATCTTCCTTTTTTATTCTGAACCCGTGTTCTTCAAGAGCCATAGCCGCCCTCACGGCAAGAGCCATATTCTCTATTTGGTGCCTGCCCAGCAGAGAGGTTTTCAGAGCAAGATACTCCGTCTCCCCTGCCCGGAAATCAAATTTCTGCCCGTCAACCGCAGAGGACCTGCCGCGCGCGTAAAAATCCTTCCCGCAGGTATAAAGCTTTGCCTGCTTCTCTTTTGCCCTATTCCTTATGACCTTCATTGCCCCGCTCTGCTGGGATGCCGAAATAATTGTGCTCCCCTGTTTTATAATCCCCGCCTTTTCGCTGGCAATTTCTTCGTAAGTCTTGCCCAGAAACTGTGTATGGTCCATACCTATTTTTGTGATTACCTCCAGAGACGACGGCAGGACATTGGTGGAATCAAACCGTCCTCCCATCCCTACCTCGCAGACAAGAATCTCTGCTCCGGACTCCGCAAAAAAGGAGAAGGCGATTGTCGTAAGCGCCTCAAAAAAGGTTGGGTATAAATGGTATGGCTGTGAACCGATGATTTTCCGCAAATCGCGTATCTTCAAAACAAGGTCTTTTTCCGATATTTCTTTCCCGTTATAAACAATCCGTTCGCCTATGCGGACAAGATGGGGGCTTGTATAAAGACCTGTCCGGTAGCCTGCCGTGGTAAGGATATTGGCGAGCGTTTTCGCCACCGAGCCCTTGCCGTTTGTGCCCGCTATCAAAACAGAGGGATACCGAAGGTGCGGATTGTCCAACTTCTCCAGAAGATTCCGCGTTTTGTCCAGGCCCAATTTTATCCCGAAATCGGTGAGCGAAAACAAAAATTCCAGTTCTGGGAGAGGTTTCATGTGTGGATTACAAGGAGGATTTTCCCTATTGCGTCCTTAAGTTCCGCCCTCTTGGAGATTATGTCTATCATTCCGTGTTCGTGCAGAAACTCCGTCCGCTGAAAACCGGCCGGAAGTTTCTGCCTTATGGTCTGCTCAATTACTCTTGGGCCGGCAAAGCCTATCAGGGCCTTCGGCTCCGCAATAATTATATCTCCGAGAGACGCAAAACTTGCCGCGATGCCTCCCATCGTCGGGTCTGTGAGCACAGAAATGTACAGAAGCCCTTCTTTTTTCAGCTTTCCCACGGCGGCGGAAGTTTTCGCCATCTGCATCAAAGAGATAACGCCTTCGTACATCCTCGCACCCCCGCCTCCTCCTGAAACCGAGACCATGGGGAGTTTCTTTTCAATCGCATATTCTGCTGCCCTGGTAAATTTTTCCCCCACAACCGAGCCCATACTGCCCATAATAAACCCGGCATCTATTACGGCAAGGACGCAGGGAACCCCGTTTATCTTGCACGCTCCGGTTATAATCCCCTCTTTAAGCCCTGTCCTCTGCCTCTCTTCTTTAAGTTTATCGGTGTATGCTTTTACTCCCGTAAATTCAAGAGGGTCGCTGGACACCATTTCCCCCCATTGCTCCGAAAAAGAACCATTGTCGGCAAGCTGGGCTATTCTTTCATATGCGGTCATCCTTCCGTAACTGTCGCAGTACATGCAAATTTTGAAGTTTTCCTCCCACTTCTTTTTATATATCAGCTTGCCGCACTGCTC
>CAZAMK010000214.1:0-2320 GCA_964486345.1 uncultured bacterium | reverse complement strand
AAGATGAATGAGAATCATCCCGACAAAGGCCGTCTGCCTTTGTCAGTCGGGACCTTGCTCTCCGGCGAACTCAAATCAGTATAAAAACTGAACCGTAAATGAAAAAAGAAAAGAAGGTAATAGGCATTTCGCTGGGGGACCCTGCCGGCATCGGACCCGAGATTTTGTTGAAAGCCCTTACTGAACTGCAAAAAGTAAAAGGAACTGTGTCTTTTGTAATTGGCGATGCGGCCGTCATTGAAAAAAACGCCTGCTTTTTCGGGAAAAAGTTGAAGCTGAATGTTATAAAGAGGCGGGAAGATATAAGAAATGACGGTTTGAACGTTTACAGCCCGGATGTTATCCGAAACGGCGTTTTTCCAAGCGGCAAGGATTCAAAAGTCTGCGGAAAGGCCTCTCTTATTTATGTTGAAGAAGCAGTTGAACTCTGGAAAAAACGCCAAATTGACGCGCTTGTCACTCTACCCATTTCAAAAAAAGCCTGGCACATGGCGGGCTTCTTTTATTCCGGACATACGGAACTGCTGGCGGAAGGACTTAAGGCGAAAAGATATGCCATGATAATGATTGCCGGCGGGTTGAAGGTTCTCCTTATCACAACTCATATACCCTTAAAAGACGTTTCAAAATCAATAACCCGGGCGCTTATCATTGACAAGCTCGTTGCGGGATATGATTTTCTTGTCATGTCGGGAGTAAAAAATCCTGTGATAGGCATTGCTTCGGTTAACCCTCACGGCGGCGAAGGCGGGATTATCGGGAGCGAAGAAAAAGACGTGATAATCCCGGCTGTCGCTGCCCTGCGCAAAAAGGGGATATTTTGCAAAGGTCCGATACCGGCAGATGCGATATTCAAAAAAGCCCTTGCCGGGGAGATGGATATGGTTGCGGCAATGTATCACGACCAGGCGCTTATCCCTCTTAAAACCTTCTATTTTGACAAGCTTGTCAATTGCACGGCCGGTTTGGGAATGGTGCGGACCAGCCCTGGGCACGGCACGGGATTTGATATAGCTTATAAAGGGAAGGCAAACCCTTCCTCTTTTATTGAGGCGTTCAGGACTGCATACCGGCTCATAAAAAACCGTTAAAAAGGAGGCATATATGGTACCGCTAAAGGTAATAATATTTCTTGTATTGCTTGTGATAGGGTTGTGGAGAAATACCAGTTTCGGAAGAGGCGGTTTTTCTTACAATAAGAAAGGGCTGGGGACGTTTGCCGTAACCATCATTATTCTTCTGCTGGTATTCAGCGCCGTCGGAATAGTACCTGCCGGCTACAGGGGAGTTGTTTTGAGGTTCGGAGGGGTGACGGGAAAGGTGTTGAACGAGGGGATTTATCTTGTAACGCCGCTTGCCGAAGGCGTAGAGCTCATGAATGTGCAGACGATGGCTTATACGGTTTCCGCAAGTTCTGCGTCAAAGGATTTGCAGGATGTAAAAACCGAAGTTACCCTGAATTACGCGGTTGAGAGCACAAAAGTCGCAAGAGTATATCAGGAATTAAGGCAGGAATACCTTAAAAGGGTAGTTTACCCTGCCGTGCAGGAAAGCGTAAAGGCGGTAACCGCAAATTTTGAAGCGGAAAAACTTATCACAGAAAGGCCTATCGTAAAAGGAAAGATTGAGACTTATCTTATGGAAAGAATTGAGAAATACGGCATTCAGGTTCAGACGGTTTCCATTACGGATTTTCAGTTCTCATCCGAGTTTACCAAGGCGATTGAAGCAAAAGTCACCGCTTCACAGTATGCCCTGAAAGCGGAAAGAGACCTTGCGCGCATCAAAATAGAAGCCACCCAGAAAATTGAATCGGCAAAGGCCGAAGCGGAGGCGTTGCGGCTTCAGAGGCAGAATGTAACCGAGGATTTAATTGCTTTAAGACAGATTGAAGTGCAAAGACTCGCCCTGGAAAAATGGAACGGAGTGCTGCCTGTTACTATTACCAGCGGTACGCCGATCCCTTTTATAGGCGTAGGAAGCAAATAACGGCGGAATCTGTCCTGAACATTTATTGAGCCGCGGCGGTAATAAATGGAATTTCTTACATTGACAAAAACCCTTAAGCTGTTGGAAGAGAAAAACCTGAATTTGAAGAAATATCTCGGCCAGCATTTTCTCATAGACAGGAATTGCAGGGATAAGGCGCTTTCTTTTGCGGATTTCAAAGAAGAAGATACCGTGGTTGAGATAGGCCCCGGACTCGGGGCGCTGACAGACGGTTTCATTGAAAAGGTAAAGGAAGTATACGCGTTTGAAATAGACCCTGCGTTTTGCGGCATTCTTAAAGAGCGTTTTCTGCCTCTCGGAAAGTTCCATC
>CAZAMK010000213.1:552-2320 GCA_964486345.1 uncultured bacterium | reverse complement strand
GTATATCGGAGATACCGCCATATACGGTCTCCACCACCTCGCATACGAGGTTATAGACAACAGCATAGACGAGGCGCTGGCAGGGTTCTGCAATGAAATCAGCGTCGTTGTCCATTCCGATAACAGCGTTACGGTTTCGGACAACGGCAGGGGCATACCGGTAGATATACATAAGACCGAAAAAAGGCCTGCGGTAGAGGTTATTATGACCGTTCTGCATGCCGGCGGCAAGTTTGACAAAAAAGCATACCGCGTATCCGGAGGGCTTCACGGAGTGGGTGTTTCCGTGGTTAACGCTCTTTCGGAATGGCTTGAAGTGGAAGTAAAGCGGAACGGGAAGGTTTATCACCAGAGATACGAAAAGGGCAAGCCGGTGACAGGGCTTACCGAGATAGGCAAGACGAAGACTACCGGCACAAAGGTTACGTTCATGCCGGACGAAGAGATTTTTGAGGCGATAGATTTTGACGACAGCATACTTTCGGGGAGAGTCAGGGAGCTGGCTTTTCTTAACGCAGGGGTTAAGATAACATTTGAGGATGAGCGGAAGAGCCTGAAAGAGGAATACAAGTATGACGGCGGCCTTATGTCTTTCGTTGAGCACCTGAACAAAAACAAGAAGGTGCTTTTTCCAAAACCGCTGTATTTCAAAAAAGCGGAAGAGGAAGGAGAGGTTGAGGTGGCTTTCCAGTATAACGACGGATACAGCGAAACGGTGCTCTCCTTCGTCAATAACGTTAATACGAAAGAAGGAGGAACTCACCTTGCGGGTTTCAGAGGAGGGCTTACCCGGGCGATAAACGAATACGGGAAAAATAACGGATTTTTGACCGATAACCCGCTGGCGGGAGAAGATGTGAGAGAAGGGCTGGTGGCGGTCGTAAGCGTTAAGATAGCCGAGCCCCAGTTTGAAGGTCAGACAAAAACCAAGCTGGGTAATTCAAAGATAAGGTTTCTCGTTGAGGGGATAACCTCACAGCAGGTGGTGACTTTTCTGGAGGAAAATCCGGAGCCGGCGAGGGAAATAATCAACAAGTGCGTGATGACCGCCAAAGCAAGGGATGCCGCAAGGAAGGCAAGAGAGCTGACGCGCAAGAAGCTCTCCGAAACGGGAGCTCTGCCGGGGAAGCTTGCCGACTGCACGGTCAAGGATCCGGCGCAAAGGGAGATTTTCATCGTTGAGGGAGATTCCGCGGGAGGCAGTGCAAAACAGGGCAGGGACAGATTCTTTCAGGCGATATTGCCGCTGAAAGGCAAGATTATAAATGCGGAAAAGGCGCCTCTTGAAAAGGTGCTCGGCAACGATGAAGTGAAGACGATGATAGGCGCCATAGGCGGAGGAGTAGGCGAGGATTATGATGTGGCAAAGACACGCTACAGAAAAATTATCATAATGACCGATGCCGATGTTGACGGCGCGCACATACGCACGCTTCTGCTGACGTTTTTTTACAGGCAGATGACGGAACTTATAAAACAGGGATACATCTATATCGCCCAGCCGCCCCTTTACAAGGTCACAAAGGGAAGGAAAGAGTTTTATGTGGATACTGAAAGCGAGATGGACAAGATGCTTATCCAGATGGCGAAGGAAAGCGTTTCTCTTGCCGTAAAACAGAAAGCCGGAGAGGAATCCTTGAGCAACGAAAGCACGGTAAAAGCATCCACTTTAAGCAAGAGGATGAATGAAATAAACAAGGGACTGGAAAACAAGGGTATTGATTTGGAAGAGCTTTTCCAATACAGAAAAACTAAAAAAACGACCCCT
>CAZAMK010000213.1:0-542 GCA_964486345.1 uncultured bacterium | reverse complement strand
TAAGCGGTCTGGAATTCAATCAAAGGAAATTCCGCGGGGAGAAAGAAGAGTTTTTTGCGACGGACAGGGATTTGTCCGCTTTTATGGAGAAACAGAATAAGGGCGGGCAGGTTGACCTCTTCTCAGGGGAAGACAAAAACTATAAACTGGTGGAAATTTATGAAGCGAGGGATATTGAGAAGATAATTGCAAGAATGGAAGAAAACGGCATAGAGATAAAATCCCCTGCCGACAAGATTTTCGTGATAGCTGACGGAGAGGATAAAAAAGAAGCATGCAGTTTTCTGGAATTGTACGAGGCGCTCAAAATAAAAGGCAAAAAAGGCCTTAATGTCGTAAGGTATAAAGGGCTGGGAGAAATGAACCCCCTGCAGTTGTGGGAAACAACCATGGACCCCAATGTTAGAAGGATGAAGATAGTCACCCTTGAAGACGCAGCAAAAGCGGAGGAAATTTTTACGGTCCTCATGGGCGATGCCGTGGAACCAAGAAGGGAGTTTATTGAAAGGTATGCAAAAGAAGTCAAGAATCTGGATATTTAA
>CAZAMK010000212.1:0-2336 GCA_964486345.1 uncultured bacterium | reverse complement strand
GTTCGGGAACACGCCTTACAGGGTAAGCAGGCTTGGATTCGGCGCCATGCGCCTGCCCCGGCTGACCGACGGCAAGGTGGACTTTGAATTTTCCACCCTTCTTTTACGATATGCCGTTGAACACGGCGTCAACTTCCTTGATTCCCACCATTTTTACCACAACGGCGAGAGTGAAGAGGCGATTGGAAAGGCGATAAAGGGCATACCCCGCGAAAAAATTATACTCCAGACCAAGATAGGCATGTACAACAATTACAGGGAAGGAGACTGTCGGAGACTTCTGGAACAGGCGTTAAAAAAACTCGGTACGGATTACATGGATTTTTATTTTTCCCACAGCCTTAATATGAAGGACTACCGTAAATATAATAAAATCTTCCTGCGTTTCACCGAAAAAGCGATGAACGAGGGGCTTATAAGATACAGAGGCTTCTCTGCTCACGACAGCACGGAAAACGTCAGGAAATTCATCAATTCCGGCGAATTTTCGGCTATGCTTTTGCAATACAACATACTGAACAGGGAGAATGAGGAGGTTCTTGCCATCGCCCGTGAAAAAGGGCTGGGCGTTGAGGTCATGGGTCCGGTTGCCGGCGGTATGCTCGGCTTTCCCGATGAAAAGATTCTGAATTACTCTCCGGTCAAGGTAAAAAGCTCCGCCGAGCTGGCTCTTAAATTCGTCCTCTCAAATCCGTCCGTCCACGTTGCCTTCTCCGGCATGTCAACGATGAAGCAGTTGAAGGAGAATATAACTGCGGTCTCGCACGAGGCGTTGTTTTCCCCGGAGGACATCAAAAAACTTGACGGAGTATTTGAAAAACGGAAAAAACTTCTTGATTTATACTGCACCGGCTGTCAGTACTGTCTTCCATGTCCCAACAAGGTCAACATCCCGCGCATATTCCACCTATACAACCTCTCCGAGGTCTACGGACTGACAGAGAGGGCAAAGAAGGAATATCTCGCGCTGAATCCGGAAGAGAATGCCTCCTCCTGCCGCGACTGCGGAAAATGCGAAAAGAAATGCCCCCAGAAAATCCCCATCCGCGCCAAATTGAAACAAATAGCCGCCTATTTTGGAAAGTCTTGACAAAAAAATATATGGGGGTACAATTTACTTAGATATGCTAATTAACAAAGATATCTAAACCCCGAATATTTAAAAAAAGGAGGGGTCAATGAGAAAGAAATGGAAAGCAGTCCTGGCAGGAATGGGGATTCTGGCGTTAGTGCTTGGGTTCGGGGTAGCGTGCGGTGGTGGAGGAGGCGAGGATGAAGCAACTCTGTCTTTGCAGTTGACGGATGCGGCTACTGATGATTACCAGGCGATATATGTGACTATCAGCGAAATCCATGTCAGCCAGGGAAATATTGAAGATGATGACAGCGACTGGCAGGTTGTTGCAGCGCCCAACCAGACATACAACCTTCTGGAACTTACAAACGGAGTGCTTGAACAGCTCGGAGTGGCTTCTCTTCCCGCAGGCCAGTATAACCAGTTAAGAATGATTATAGGAACAGTCCCCGACAGCGGTTTGAATATCTTTGATGACAGCCACCCGTATGCCAATTATCTTATAGACAGCGAAGATAATTACCACGAATTGAAGATTCCGAGCGGTTTCCAATCAGGGGTTAAACTCGTTTCTCCTTTTGAATTATACGAAGGGCAGGTAACGGAGTTGATTCTGGATTTTGATGCCGCAAAATCGGTGGTTCAGGCCGGTTCAAGCGGCAACTGGCTTTTGAAACCTACTATTAAGGTTCTCGGCACAACCATTGTTACAATATCAGGCATGGTTACGGATGCAGACAACGGAAAGGCTCCTATTGAGGGAGCCGTAGTTTCTGCGCAGATATACTATCCGGAGGATACATATCCGGAGACGGACCCTTCGGAAAGAGTATATGTACAGGCTGCGACTATCAGCGACAGTGAGGGCAACTATACGCTTTACGTCCAGCCGGGAACATATATTCTGGTGGCTTACAAGGAAGGATATGGACCTGCGACTGCCGGGATTACGGGAGAGCCTTCAGGTATCTATACCCAGGATTTTGCGCTTTCACAGGTTTCCACGGGAACCGTTTCAGGTACTGTCACTGTGACCGGCGCAGGAGAGGAACCGGTTGTCGTCTTGAGTTTCAGGATGGATGTTGGCGGGGATGAACGGATTGAGGTTCAGTCTGTAAATGTTGCCAACGGCGGAAGTTACTCGGTTACCTTGCCGGCAGGGGACTATTCTGTTACTGCTGCAACAGAAGGGTTTGAAACGCAGGTTTATAACGTAACCGTGACTGCCGGAAACGATACGCCGTTAGACGCAAGCTGGCTG
>CAZAMK010000211.1:0-2342 GCA_964486345.1 uncultured bacterium | reverse complement strand
TCTATCCGGCAAGTCCGGGGATTGAATCAACTTCGGATTTCTGCCATCCGAGCATGGAAAGTTTTTCCCTGATGTAGTATTTATAATTCTCGTAAGGCACGTCGTGAGGTATCCGGTGGTCTCCGTGAGGGATATATCCTCCGTCTTCAACAACCTTTTCCACGCGTTTCAATTCTTTTATGATTGCTTCCTTGCCCAGCGACAGCTGATACTTGGCTATGCCGCCGCGCAGAAGTATGTTCCTGCCGTATTCCTTCCTCAACTGCACCGGGTCCGAGCCGCCCTGTACTTCAATGGGAAACATGCAGTTAAGCCCCGCCTCCAGCCACAGCGGCACAAGTTTGTTTATGTCTCCGTCGCAGTCTGTCCATATCACGTCAACGCCGTGCTGGCGAAGAAGTGTCGTCACCCTTTTAAGGCGCGGCACGACTATGCTCTTGAACATTGCGGGGCTTATCATGGGCCCGTTGCGGAAACAGATATCTTCCCATCCGGTTGCAAAATCAAATTCTATCTCCGGCAGTAGTTTTTTCAGAGATGTTTCCTGGAGAACGGTAAACGTTTCTATGACATCTTCCACGAGGTCAGGCTGGTCGTAAAGCATCGTTGAAATATGTTCAAAGCCAATCAAATCTCTGGGTCTGCCGTAGAATGAGCCGAAATAAACGCCCACGGGATAACCCGAATTCCGGTAGAGTTCGTTCAGCTTTACGGGGTCGCCGTCAATGCGTCCCGGGGTTTCAGGGTTTAATCGCTCCTTAAACCTCTTCCAGTCATCCCATCCGGTTACCGGCATTTTTATATAATGGGGTATACTGCTTCCGCCGTCGGTTCTGACCTCTTGTATCGTGCCGTCGGGAAGCTGTTCGGTGCGTTTCCAGTTTTCTTCCTTCAGTATTTTTGCTTCACCGGTGAATGCGGGCATTGGTCCGTAATCCGGAACAATCTGGTAAGCTTTATCCACGCCGAAATATTCTTCCACTGATGAATCGCCTTCTCCTTTCACAATATCAGCCGGAAGGCCTTCTTTGTGCCACCGCTCTATGGTTTCATTGACATAGCCGAACTCCCAGTGGATGCTTCTGTCTATACTCTGAAAGTGCATCTGTCTTCTGAACCGTTCGCGGGTTGTCATTGCGGGTTTTGACGTGTCTATAATGTCCTTTTTCATTTTCGTCTCCTGTATAAAAACGTTGTATTGTAGAACTATATGCGCATAACTGTCAAACGCGCGCAATTGACAGAAAGGGGATAAAAGATTTAAAGTAAATAGACAAATTTAAGAAGGAGGAGAAAAGTGAAAGCGGCATTCCTGCTGGAAAAAAGAAAGGTTGTTATAGAAGATATTCCGATTCCCGAGATAAAAAAAGACACGGATGTGCTTGTCAATATAAAAAGGGTGGGTATCTGCGGTTCGGATATCCATTATTATATTGAGGGAAAGATAGGAAGCCAGGTTGTTAAAGACAAAATTATACTCGGACATGAAGCCTCCGGAGAGGTTGTGGATACGGGGAAAGAGGTGACGAGAGTAAAAAAAGGACAGAAGGTTGCAATTGAACCGGGGATAACCTGCGGTGTGTGCGAACATTGTCTCGGAGGGAAGCCAAACCTGTGCCCCGATGTCAAGTTTTTCGGCACTCCGCCCGTTGACGGAGCTCTTAAAGAATACGTGGTTATGCCGGAAGAGAACCTTATTCCTCTTCCTGAAGGACTTGATTATAATGAGGGCGTTCTTTCCGAACCTCTTGCGATAGGGCTGTACGGCGTTAAGCTAAGCGGTTTTTCTGTCGGAGAGGATGTTGCAATTATCGGCGCAGGCCCCATAGGACTTTCAGTACTGTTTTCCGTCAAAACGGGCGGCGCAAAAAGAATATTTGTCAGCGACCTGTTGCCCTACAGGCTTGAGATGGCGAAAAAACTCGGCGCGGACATCGTTGTGGACGCAAGCCGGGAGAATATAGCAAATATTGTAAAAGAGGCAACCGGCGGAAGAGGCGTTGACGTCGGATATGAGGCGGCAGGCAAAGGGGAAACATTCAGGCAGAGCGCCGAAGTTGCAAGGATAGGAGGCAGGACGGTTATTTACGGCATCCCGGAAGACGACAGGATGGAGTTTGATGCGCACAGCGTCCGGAGAAAGGAGCTCAAGATTATAAATGTCAGAAGATCTGCGCATACGACTGAACTTGCCCTTAAACTGATAGCGGAAAGGCAGTTGCCTTTTTCTTCACTCGTTACGCATGAATTTCAGCTTGAACGGATAGAAGAAGCGCTGAAGATGGCTGCGGAATACAAAGACGGCATAATAAAAGCCGCCATAACCCTGTAGGTGGAGAGAA
>CAZAMK010000210.1:0-2353 GCA_964486345.1 uncultured bacterium | reverse complement strand
CTCGCAATGACAAACAACCGCACCCCTCAACCTGCATCTTCTCCCCCAATGGGAGAAGGAAAAAGAAAATGGATTCCTGCCTACTATATGCAGGAATGACAAGCGGGGGGAATTAGGAGAGGGCGTTTTTCAGCCAGGAGACGGATTTTCTATATCCTTCCGCCCCTTCCTTGCCCTCGTACTCCACGCACCATACGCCATTGTAGCCAGCGTCTTTTATTATTTTTATAGCGTCTATTAAGGGTATCTCGCCCTCGCCGAGCACCGTGCCTTTGTATTCCGCCATTGACCCTGTCCCGTCTTTAAGGTGGGTATGCAGTGCGTAGGGCGCTATTTCTTTGTATATTTCGCGCAGTTTGTCCACCTTGTAGCCGTACCATCGGTAGTTCATTGTGTCAAGGTTGGCGCCGAGGTATTTTGATTTCACGGTTTTGAGCACGCCGGTCTGTAAGACGATGTCGTTTGTCACCGTGCCGTGGTTGTCCAATGCAAGGTAGACGCCTTCTTTTTCCGCAGTTTCCGCAACCCTTGATACGCCTTTTATTACGAGGTCCCTGTAATCCTTCTCTTCTACCCCTTCTTTGGGCCAGCCGCCGTCAATCCTTAACTGATTAAATCCGAGGTCTTTTATAATTTTGCACATCTTTCCCACCATCCACACTTGTTTGTTGACGTCTTCATCGGTCTTCTGGAGGAAATCGCTGCCTGACGATATCTGCGAAATCTTTATGCCGTATTTCTGCAGGAGGGCGGCGGTTTCCTTCACGTTGTTTTCCGGTTTTTCAATGTCGGGCCACACGTCTTTTCTCTGCAGTTCTACGTATTGGACTCCGTTTTCAGCGCACCATCTGAACAGTTCCTCAACAGAGAAGTTTGAAATGTTGTAGTTGATGACTCCTATTTTGTTTTGCATGATTTTCCTTTGGTCCGGTTGTCATTGAGAGCCGCAGTTTGGCGCGGCAATCTCAACCTTATTATTTTTCTGGATTCCTGCTTAATACATGCAGGAATGACAAACAATTAAAGTGGCATGAATGCCACCGATACATTGTCGGATAAATCCGACCGCTACAGTTCTGGATCCCTGCTTACTATCCGCAGGGATGACAAACAACCGCACCCTTCTCCCCCAAGGGTAGAGGGGAAAAGAGGGGGTCAGGTGAAGAGTTTTGCGATGAAACTTTTCTTCACGCTGATTGCTTTATACGGGCACACTTCAAAACAGCACAGACAATTTATACACTTTTTCCGGTCAAATTTCAAGTCTTTTGAGATTGCCTTCACCGGACAGACCTGCGCGCAGGCATGGCATTTTCTGCACAAATCCCCGTCTATAACGGGGGAAACCTTAAAGCGTTTACCCAGCAGGTTGAGGAACGGCCTGAACGCCCTGCTTGATATGAGCGAGCCGGTGCGCCTGCCCGGTATGTCAAAGTCTTTCACGGGTATAAGTTCATCTCCGGCGAGTTCAATCTCGGGAAGTCCGTACCTTTCCCCGTATATCTTAAGGTACGGGATATTCTCCGGTTTTATACCGATGAGCTTACAGCATGCGATATCAACGGCTATGGCGTTTCTGCCGCCTATCAGGTATCCGGTATTTCTTAATTTTCCTGCGGCAGGGCCGCTCCCCTCCATTGATACCACGGCGTCCACAATGCTGAATGAGATGTAATCCTTCACCGCGTAGTAGTAAATCGCAAGGAATTCCGAAAAATGAAGTGGGGAAACGAAGATGCTGTGGAGTACGCTTTTTCTGAACCCGGGGATAAGTCCGTAGAGATTTTTCATTGCGGCGGTGAGGATAGTCAGCCCGTGGGTTTTGAGTTTTGCGATGTTTATGAGGCTGAATTCCTTGAGGTAGTCGGTTACCGGCACTTCTGTATTCCTGCCGTCTCTGTTAATATCCAGCATGAAGGAGCCGCTGAATTTTACCAGAGGCGCGCCCGTTTCCTCGGAAACCTGTTTATATCCGCATTTGTCCCAGTAAAGCTCTGCCGGCTTGTTTATGTTTGCGGGGCTGTCACCTATGATTTTCTCGGAATTTTTGAAATATCTTACGGCGGCTTCCACGACGGCGGGGTGTGTCGTCACGCCTTCCTCGGGAGTCCTCGCCGAGAGCATGTTCGGCTTGAAGAGGATTTTTCTGAATGCGTCTTCGCCGATGCCGCAGATATGGAAGATTTTATTGGCCGCTTCGCGCACCGCCTGTTTATCGTATGAATTGCATTTTACAACCGCAACTTTTTCTTTCATGTTTTTTTATCTGATGGAAATCTCATTGAGATTGCCGCGCTACGCTCGCAATGACAAGCAACAGCACCCCTCACCCTGACCCTCTCCCCGTAGGGTC
>CAZAMK010000209.1:0-2365 GCA_964486345.1 uncultured bacterium | reverse complement strand
AGCGGCGCATGCGGCCGACATAGGCAAGGGGTTGAAAGGAGCCGCGGACTGGGATTACAAGATGGATATTGCGCGCACGAAAAGGGATTGGCAGGAAGAGAGGCGGCTGTCCATAAATCCGGCAAGGTTTGACTGCCTTTATAAAAAACATAAATCCTCTGAAAAAGACGTTTGCACCATGTGCGGGAAATATTGCGCAATAAAAACCGTGGAGAAATATCTGGGGACAAAAATCCAGACAACCTGAAAAATGGGCAGAATAAGGGTATACGGCGAAGGCGTGTTGAGGAAGAAGACGGAAGAAATCAAGAATATAGATGCCGACGTCAAAAAACTGATAAAAAGCATGGCTGCCATCCTCAAACAAAAAAACGGACTCGGTCTTGCCGCGCCGCAGATAGGAGTTTCCAAAAGTATATTCCTTGCGCTGAATGAAAATAAAAACGGAATTATCACGGCGATAAATCCCGTGCTTGCGGACACAGAAGGCGGGGAGATTGATCTTGAAGGATGCTTGAGTTTTCCCGAGGTGTATTTCTCAATACAGAGGGCGAAGAAGGCGGTACTGAAGGCGTATGACGAAAAGGGCAGGGAGTTTGTCATTGAAGCGGAAGGACTGCTTGCGAGATGCTTCCAGCATGAGATGGACCATCTTGACGGGAAACTCATAATAGACTACGCTTCAGACGAAGAAAAGAAGGTATGGCGTGAAAAGATAAGGAATTTTCGCAAATCTTCCTGAAAAACAATTTTGAAAAAATATAAAAAAATGATACCGGAATTTCTCGTTTCTTACGATACGTATAAACTGCCCTCGGAGGAGATTGATTTTCTTGTCGTGGGCGGCGGGATTGCGGGACTGACCGCGGCCATGGAGCTGAAAGGTTTTAAAACCGCCGTTCTTTATAAAAACGGGCTTTCCGAAACATGCACGTTCAATGCGCAGGGAGGGATTGCCTCCGCCATTTCAGAAGGCGATTCTTTTGAGAAGCACAGGGAAGACACCCTCAAAACAGGCTGCGGCATCGCCGACCCTGAATCCGTTGATGTTCTTGTCAGGGAAGGCGTTGAAAGAATCAGGGAGCTTATTTCCTCCGGCCTTGTTTTTGACGGGGACAAATCCGGATATCATTTTACGAGAGAAGGCGGGCATGCATGCAGGAGAATTCTCCATATAGAAGGGGATTCAACGGGCATGAAGATAGCAAAGTTTTTATATAAGAAAGCATCCTCTCTGAAGAACATAAAGATTGTGCATTCTTATTTTCTCGTGGACCTTATCTCCTGCGGGGATAAAATAACCGGAGCTCTTGTCTATGACGAAGACAGGAAAAGGTTTTCAGTCATAAGGGCGAAAGCTTTTATCATAGCAACCGGAGGCGCGGGAAACATTTTCCAGGAAACTACAAATCCCGCCGGAATAACCGGAGACGGCATAGCCGCCGCCTACCGCTGCGGGGCGGAACTTGTTGACCTTGAATTCTTTCAGTTCCATCCCACCACTTTCTATCAGGCGGGAGCCCCGCGTTTTCTGATTTCCGAAAGCGTAAGGGGTGAGGGCGGCATTTTAAGAAATTCAAAGGGAGAGAGGTTTATGTCAGCGTATCATCCTTCAGGGGAGCTTGCTCCACGGGATGTTGTAACGCGTGCGATTATAGACCAGATGAAACAGACCGGTTCAAACTGCGTCTATCTTGACATGAAAAGCATAAAATGCGACCTGAAGAAACGGTTTCCCACTATATATAATTTCTGCAGGACTTATGGCATCAATCTCAAAAAAGACCTTGTTCCGGTCAGGCCCGCGGCGCATTACTTCATGGGCGGCATCAAAACCGATTTATGGGGAAAGACATGCGTGGACAATCTCTATGCATGCGGCGAGGCCGCCTGCACCGGCGTTCACGGGGCGAATCGTTTAGCGAGCAATTCCCTGCTTGAAGGGCTTGTTTTCGGGGCGAGGACGGGGAAGAAGGCGCTTGAGATGAGCGCCTGCAGACTGCCCGCCCTTAAATAGAAGTACGTTTTTCCGCAGAAGACGGAAATACTTATTGACAGGGAGGATCTGCGGAGGTCCATAAGAAGTTTGATGTGGAGAAACGCAGGTATTGAGAGGGAAGGGGACGTCCTGCGGAATACGACGGACAAGCTTCTTGACTGGACAAAATACGCTTTCCTGAAAGAGTTTTCAGACAGGACGGGGTTTGAAACGCTCAATATGCTTATCGTATCAACCCTGATTGTCAAAGCGGCTTATATAAGGAAAGAAAGCAGGGGGACGCATTTCAGGAAAGATTATCCTGAACAGGACGATAAAAATTGGAAAAAGCACATTATCGTCACCCGTGAAAAAATTTTCACGGCA
>CAZAMK010000208.1:0-2380 GCA_964486345.1 uncultured bacterium | reverse complement strand
TCTCCCCTCCCGACTTTGTAGTACGGGATCCCGAAAATCGGGACAAGGGGCGAGGAGAAAAAAGGAGAAGGGCCCTGAATGACAAGATGAGGAGATGCCAGATTTAGTTCGCCGGAGAGTGAGACGGCAAGTCCCGACTGACAAAGGCAGACAGCCTTTGTCGGGATCCCGATGCATCTTATTCGGGAGAGGAGGCAACGAGGCGTATGTAGGGAATACGTTGAGGCAGCCGACGACGCAGCCAACGATGCTATCCGGATGAAATGAATCTGGCAGGAGAAATATGGATTATTTGATGGGTGTAGACTTAGGCACAACCGGGGTCAAACTCATAATCATTGACGAACGCGGAAATACCGTCTCCTCCGAAACGCAGGAATATCCTCTACTTACGCCGAAACCAGGATGGGCGGAGCAGAATCCGTCGGACTGGCGCGAAGCCGTTATAAAAGGGATAAAAAATATCCTTGAAAAGTCAGGAGTGCCTGCCGCCGCCATAAAAGCCATCGGGCTTACCGGACAGATGCACGGCTCGGTGTTTCTCAACGGTGAAAACAGGGTTATACATCCCGCAATATTGTGGTGCGACCAGAGAACCGCAAAGGAATGCGATGAAATAACTGCGGCAGTCGGCAAGTCCAGAATCTTTGAAATCACGTGCAATCCCGTGCTCACCGGCTTCCAGGCGCCGAAAATCCTCTGGTTAAGGAATAACAATCCCAAAATTTACAAGCAGGTTGCAAAGGTGCTTCTGCCTAAGGACTACATCCGTTTAATTCTTACCGGAGAGTTTGCTACGGACGCCTCGGACGCATCAGGCACTTCGCTTTTTGACGTCGGCAAAAGAAGGTGGTCTGATGAAATTCTGGAAAAAATTGAAATACCAAAGTCATTTTTGCCGGAATGCTCGGAATCGCCGGAAATAACAGGGCGCGTAACGAAAGAGGCCGCAGAAATGACCGGGCTGAAAGCCGGAACTCCGGTTGCGGCCGGGGCGGGCGACCAGGCGGCGGGAGCGGTGGGAAGCGGTATAGTGGAGGAAGGGCTCGTCTCGGTGTCGCTGGGAACCAGCGGGGTCGTCTTCGCCCACTCCGACGACATTTTTGTTGACCCGAAGGGACGCCTGCACACATTCTGCCACGCGGTCCCGGGAAAGTGGCATCTGATGGGGGTCATGCTTTCTGCCGGCGGCTCGTTGAGATGGTTGAGGAATACCCTTTTTTCCGAAACTGAAAGCTACAACACGCTGACGGCAATGGCGGAAAAAATCGCTCCGGGAAGCGAAGGGCTCTTATTCCTGCCTTACCTCACGGGGGAAAGATGCCCGTACCCGGACCCGGACGCAAGAGGGGTTTTCTTCGGACTCTCGCTCAAGCATAAAAAAGAACATATGGTGCGCGCTGTCATGGAAGGCGTAACCTTCGGTCTCAAGGATAGCGTGGAAATAATGAAGGATATCGGAGTACCCGAAGGAAAGAGATTCAGGATTTCCGGAGGCGGAGGCAAGAGCGGATTGTGGTGTCAGATGATTGCGGACATCTTCAACGGATCTGCCGTGCGGCTTGCTTGCGAGGAAGGGCCGTCATACGGTGCGGCCATACTTGCGGGCACAGGCGCAGGGATGTACCCCGGAGTTCAGCAAGCATGCAGTGAGCTGATAAAAGAGGACAGGCAGATATTCAACCCTTCTGCCGCCGCAAACGCCGTTTATAGCAAATTTTACGCCCTTTACAACAACCTTTACGGCGCGCTGGAAGGGCAATTTGACAAACTGTCTGAAATTCCTTAAAATAAAGCTTTAAATTTGAAAGTTGCAATGTGGTAGAAATCCCCCCATACCCCCCTTTGTTAAAGGGGGGATTAAGAGGGGATTTAAAATTGAATAGTACACGCACCCTCGCCCAAACAGCAGAGGGAAAAAAGAGAACAGAGGAATTACAAACTAAGGAATTAAGGAGGATTGACCACTATGGCAGAACAAACCGGCAGCACGATAATAGGTATAGGAAGAAGGAAAACAAGCAGTGCGGTCGTAAGACTCACGGAAGGCAAAGGGAAAATCATTGTAAACGAAAGAGACCTCAAGGAATATTTTCCTATTTCAGAGCAGAACAAGGAAGCGGTGAAACCGCTTACGGTATCTGAACTTGCGGGCAAGTTTGACGCCGATATAAAAGTCAGCGGCGGCGGCATGATAGGCCAGGTTGACGCCATAAAGCTCGGGATTGCAAGAGCGCTGGTGAAACATGACCCTTCGCTTATCTCACAATTAAGAGAGCACGGACTGCTTACCCGTGACCCGCGGATGAAAGAGCGGAAGAAATACGGGCAGAAGGGCGCAAGAAAGAAATTCCAGTGGACTAAGAGGTAAAGAAGAAGG
>CAZAMK010000207.1:0-2385 GCA_964486345.1 uncultured bacterium | reverse complement strand
TAAAGCGGTACGTGAGCTGGGTTCAGAACGTCGTGAGACAGTTCGGTCTCTATCTGCCGTGGGCGTAGGAGGATTGAAGGGGATCTGACCCTAGTACGAGAGGACCGGGTTGGACGGACCTCTAGTGTACCAGTTATCCCGCCAGGGGTAAATGCTGGGTAGCTATGTCCGGAAGGGATAACCGCTGAAAGCATCTAAGTGGGAAGCCCGCCTCAAGATTAGTCCTCCCTCTGCTGTGAGAGCAGCAGACTTAAGACCCCAGATAGACTATCTGGTTAATAGGCTCCGTGTGTAAGGCCCGTAAGGGTTTAAGCTGAGGAGTACTAACCGGTCGTGAGGCTTGGCCATGAAATTTTTCAGGGCAGGAGGGTTGTGCCGAAAGGTATAGCCCCCCTGCCCTTTTTTATTTAACCGGCTTGATTTTCCGCCACTGAAGCTTTGGCGGACTATCGCATCCGTAGAACTTTGCGTGGGAGAGGTCTCCTGACCTCGAAATAATCGGCATCGGGAGATGCCTCCCACAGTTGCTTCCTCCTTGCCGCCGCACTATATGTGTGAATTAAAACCGGTTAGAAACCGTTGCGTCAAATTAAAGAATCTATACGAAGTGATTGACGGGGAAAGGGTTTTTCTGTAAAATAAAGGTATGAGAAAAAATAAATTTTTCGGCGGTTTCACTCTGATAGAAATAACTGCTGTCGCAGGGATTATATCCGCTCTTTCCGCAGGAACATATGTCAGTGTTCAAAAAGGAAGGGAAAGGGAGTGTATCAATAATCTCAAGCAAATTCATCAGTTTGTTTTAATGTTTGAGATGGAAAATGGCTTCCTGCCTTCTGCAAAGTTTTTTCCTTCATCAGAATCCGATAAACGAGGGATACACAATATTCTTCACGAGGTGCCAAAGAGCATATTCTTTTGTCCTTCCCTTCCAGAACAGCTGAATAAGTATGGCACCAACTATATATGGAATGATACTTTGAGCGGGAAAAGTTCTGATTCAGTACCTTCTTCAACGTGGCTCATGACAGAGATGACAGCGGTAAACAAAAGAATAGACTCTCCTCATATGGCTGGATACGGCGTTTTGTATGTCGGAGGCAATGCTCAAATTGCACAAAGGGTTCTCTTACCTGAAACTTCCGAACCGCAGAAACCCGTTATTGTGGCGAAGCCGGAACTGCGCAAGCCTGCGGAAACGCCGTCAGGACCGCCGCTGAAGCAGGGTTTGAACATGCTTTCCGAAAGCCGGATTCAAGCCGGAGAGCCGGTCAAAATTTCTGTTATTATGTCAGATTCATCAGGGAAGCCGGTTGTAATGAAAACCGGCAAAATTTCCGTAATGTCCGACAGTCCTTCGACAGAGATTCCCGCTTCCGTGGAAGTGGGAGAAGGATTATCGCTGGTTGAGTTCACCGCCGTTTTCAGGAAGGCGGGCAAAGCAAACCTTAAGGTCAGGGATGAATCTGCTCTTGAAGCCACATGCCAGATAGACGTTGTTCCCGGTCCTGTCAACGGCTACGGATTTGCGCTGTTCCCCTCCGCATGGATTGCGGGAAAACCGCAGAATGTCAGGATTGTCTCGGTTGATAAATGGGACAACACGGCCGACTACACGGGAGAAATTTCCCTCGTGCCTCAAGCAGGAATCGTTTCCCCAAATAAAATATCGTTGAATAAGGGGATATGGGATGGGGAACTTTCCTTCAGCGCATCTGCAGGCAAGAATATCCTTTTTGTTGAAGGGGAAAATAAAATCGGAGTTAGTCCCGAATTCAGCGTAAAGAACACGGCGCCTGCGGCTGTCAGTATAATGTCTTCCGGCGAACCGGTTGCAGGAACCGCTTATGAGATTATTTTTTCGGTTGAAGATGCATACGGAAACAGGTGCATTGACTATGTCGGAGCGCTTGATCTAATACTGCCGGAAGGAGCAACGCCGGATACTGACAAGGTTGCAATAGGCTTTGAAGATGCGGGTATGAGGAGAAGCTACATAACTTTCTACTCGGCCGGGGAGAAAAAAATACAGATCTCCGGCGGCGGCATCAGGGGTGAGAAAAAATTTTACGTCAATCCCGGAGGACTCCATGAGTTTTCCATAAGGGAGATAGGCGTGCAGGAAGCGGGAAAACCGTTTGATATAATCGTAAGGGCCATGGATGCATGGGGCAACCAGGTGAAAGGCTTTTATCTAAAGGATTCTTCAGGAACGGCGGAGTATGTAAACAGGGATTTAACTTCTGGCGTATGGATGGAAACAATTGTGATTACAAAATCCGGAGAACATGCTGTATTAATAGATGACAAATCCGGCAAGAGCGGAAAATCCAACATCTTTACGGTAAAGCCGGCCGCTCCGGAAAAGGTTGAAATAACCGGCAT
>CAZAMK010000206.1:0-2397 GCA_964486345.1 uncultured bacterium | reverse complement strand
CCCGCACAATGGAAATGCCCTATCAAAGGGATGTATCTTTCTATGTTATACAGGATATTGCCTTCGGTTATCTGCTGATGGTAAATATCAAAAAGCATTTTCAATCCGCACGAATTTACCTCGCGGATGATATCCGCCGCTTCACAGCTTTTTGTCAGCAGGTAGCCGGGATGGTTGACAATGGAATTCAGCGGTTCCAGCACGAGCGTTATTCCGTTATCCTCGGCAACCTTTGACAACTCCTTCAGTTTTCCGACAACCTTCTTTCTTGCAGTATCAAAGGTATCGCCAGCCTGTATATTGCCGGTTGTCGCAATGAGGGTTTTGCAACCGAGCAAATGCGCCGTTTTTACGGACTCTTTGACTCCTTTCAACAATTCCGGGTCGTTCCCTTCGGCGGTAAGACAAAAACCCGGTTCCAGGCAGAAAGCGGCCACTTCCAATCCCGTTTCTTCTTTCACTTTCCGTATCCCTTCAATATTTTTGTCGCTCCAATTCCAGAATTCAAACGCAGGAAACCCTGCTTTTTTTACCTCTTTTATTTTATCCTCAATACACTTGTTCTGCCAGAACATCTCAATACAGACTGAAATTTTCATTTTTGAATACCCGCCACAGCAATGTTGTCAGACTTTTCAATTACCGCCCGGGCAACCTTATTGATGCCGGCGGCAACCTGCAGGCATTCCTCTTCAGTCATCTCGGAGTGAATCGGCAGAAATGTGGTTCTTGACAGGTAATCCAAAGTATTGGGGCACATATCCGGCGAATAGTCCTGCATATTGCCCTTGTAATACGGACATGTATAGGGACAGCCCTCCTTGGTAGCGGTTTTTTTCTCAAGGATGTGCTCCCAGTAATTGAAAACGTGCCAGTCGCGCACCTCTGTATTATGAGTCCCGCCGGTGACGCCTTCGGCAGTGAGGGCTTTGCCTGCATATTCTCCGAGCTCCTTTGAAGGCCAGAGAATACCCATTGTAGTTCGGCATCCGCCGTGGAAATCATTGTCTTTTACAAGTCTTATGCCTTTCGGAAGGTCCAGGCCGGCAACGATACGCTTGTAATTTTTTATCTGGTTTTCAACTATGTAATCAAGCTTACGCAACTGCACGAGAGCTACCGCCGCCTGAAGTTCGCTCATCCGATAATTCTCTCCCGCAAAGAGTTCTCCGTCCCTGCGTTCCCTTTCATACCTGTCCGGACGCCAGCATG
Source organism: uncultured bacterium (assembly GCA_964486345.1). Lineage (GTDB taxonomy): Bacteria > Ratteibacteria > UBA8468 > B48-G9 > JAFGKM01 > JAFGKM01. Next base: position 1,185 of record CAZAMK010000206.1, on the reverse strand, counting down.
CCGCGGTATCGTGATAACTCTGCGCGCGGGTATACAGCCACTCATCCTTGAATGTCATGACTCCGCCCTCACCGCTGTTTATCACCTTGTAAAAATCAAGGCTGAAGCACCCCACGTCGCCAAGGGTTCCGAGCCGTTTTCCTTTATACAGTCCTCCACAGGCCTGCGCCACGTCTTCTATCACAAAAATACCGTGTTTTTTTGCAATTGAACATATCGCATCCATGTCAGCCGGAAATCCCTTCATGTGCACCACTATAACCGCCTTTGTCTGCGGCGTAATCTTCCTCTCAAAGTCAAGCGGGTCAAGAGTATTGGAATCGTCCATTTCGGCAATTACAGGAATGCCTTTTGCGACAACAACTGCCGAAGCGGAGGCGAAAAACGTGTGTGCGGGAACGATAACCTCGCATCCCGGGCCTACTTCACATGCAACGCATGCCGCAACAAGCGCCGATGTGCAGGAGTTGACGGCAAGTACGTAAGGCACGTTAAAAACGGAAGCAAAACTCTTTTCAAATTTCTGCGTCGTGGAAAGTCCCGAGGGATGATAATATCTGAACAGATGGGGAACCTCTCCTTTCCAGTATTTTTCAAGCACCTTGCGGATTTCGGCTTCCCAACCGTTTTTAAATCCCCAAAGTTCAATAATCCCCATCAGTTCGTCAATGTCCACTTTTTTCATTTCTTTTGAAAAAATTGTTCTGCTCTTCTCCCCTCCGTCAATCGCCAGAATATCCTTTTCGTTCTCCTTCATTGCAACCTCCTCTGTCTCATATAAAAATTTTGGTTATGTTAGTCCTTTTCATCCTGCCCCGACAAATCGCTCCCGTTCTTTCTTCATAGCATTCAGTATCCATTTGCGCAATAAACCCGCACGCCTGCTGTAAACAGGGTCATTTGCCGTCGCCTCCTCAACCACAGAGACAAGACTTTCTATCTTTGCCGTCTCTTCCGCCGTATAGACCTGCATCCATACAAGATCCCTTCTCTTTGTTATGGGCGTGGACGGCAGTCCGACAGCTTCGCTAAGGGCCTCTCCGGGCAGGTCAGGAGTTGCCAGTTTCCAGTACTTTATCCAGTTATCCTCAAACCTTTTGAAAAGCTCCTTAGCCGGCTTTGCCCCCGGCCCGTAATAGAGAGTGAAATACTCGGAAAGCTCTTTCTCTATATCCCTGTCGGGAT
>CAZAMK010000205.1:0-2401 GCA_964486345.1 uncultured bacterium | reverse complement strand
GTCAAAACACGGCACATCGGAAAAAGGGATGAAACTTACTACAAAGGTCTCCATCCCGGGAAGGTACATAATCCTCATCCCTGACTCCTCGTTGAGAACACTGTCAAAAAAAAAAACGGATCGGCAGGAAAGAGAACGACTGCTGAATATCGTGAACAAAAGGATTTTTGACAATACCGGTTTTATAATCCGCACGGCCGCGAAAGGGAAAAACGAAGGTTTTATCATAAGGGAGCTCAAGGTTCTGATGAGCGTATGGAACAAGGCAAAAAGACATGCCAAGGTCAAAAAAGCGCCTTCACTCGTCTGGAAGGAAGAGCCTGTATATATAAACGTGGTAAGGGATTATGTAACGGCGGATTTCAAAGAAATTATAGTTGACGACGAAAGAACGTACAGGGAGGTAAAGAGGTACGTAAATCTCTTTATCCCTGAAATGCGCGGGAAGGTTCTTCTGCACAAGGAGCGCATTCCGCTCTTTATGAAACACGGGCTTGAGAGAGAAATAGAAAACTTCCTTGCAAAAAAGGTCTCTCTTCCTTCGGGAGGCTCCCTTATTATAGAAGAAGGCGAAACCCTCAACGCTATAGACGTAAACAGCGGAAGCAGTGACAAATCCGGCATCAGGGAAACAATCCTGAACGCCAATCTTGAAGCCGCCGAGGAAATCCCCAGGCAGATACGAGTCAGGAACCTTTCGGGACTGATAGTGGTTGACTTCATTGACATGAAACATCAGAGAGAGAGAAGCAAGGTCTTTAGAAAATTGAGCGATAACCTTGACATAGACAAGGCGCAGACAAAGATACTTTCAATATCAAAACTCGGGATAGTGGAAATGAGCAGGGAAAAAACCGACTTTAAACTTTCCGACATACTGCTGGAAAAGTGCGACAAGTGCAAGGGGACGGGATATGTGAAGAATACGTTTTTCTCCGCCCTCAAATTAAGGAATGAGATACTGTCCCATATCGCAAAAAACCCCGGCAAAAAATTTACCATTGAGATGTCTGCCAATATTTATGAATTTATCAACGCCAACAGGTCTCTGCACGACATAATCAGAAAATACAGGATACGGTTAAAGGAAATCCCGTCCTTTAAGGAATCCGAGTTCAAAATTATAGACTGATACCGGTTTGATTTCATACACAGAGCTTTTTTGCCTGCGTCGGCCGGCTTCCTTGTGGGAGAGGTCTCCCGACCTCGAGATAATCGGCATCAGGAGATGCCTCCCACAGAGATGTTGCCTCCTACCGGGCGTCCCGAATAAGATGAATGAGAATCATCCCGACAAAGGCCGTCTGCCTTTGTCAGTCGGGACCTCGCTCTCTGGTGAACTCAAAACGGTATTACTATACGATTGACGGCAAATTAGTATAAACCCGCCTTGATTTGACACAACAGGGGTTAAGTTATATATTATTGGGAATATTTGGAGAATAAGTATGGCTAAGAGATACAAAGTAAACGGTTTTCACGGATACCAGAAAATAGTTGCGCCGGAAAATTCCGACCTGAAGAAAATCCATCTCGCCTTCATAAAAAATCCCGAGAACGCCAGGTTTGAGGGACAGACGGCGGGAGAAGAGAATGCCTTCATAATAATTGAAGGCAGTGTAAGATTTTTCACGGAAGGGAAACTCATGGGCGAATTTTCAAGAGAAAATGTTTTTGACGAACCTCCTTCGGGAGTTTACCTGCCGCCTTATACCAATTATTCGATTGAATTCGTCAGGCTAAGCGAGATTTGCGTGGCAGGGTGCGCCGCAGCAGGCAAGAACAAGGCGAGGCTGATTGAAAAAAGGGACGTAAGGGTAAAAAGAGTGGGGGAGGAGCCCTTCTTAAGGAGCATGAACGAAATAATGACGGAGGATTTCCCCGCAGAGAAACTGATAATAGGCGAGACCATAACCGATCCGGGAAACTGGGCAAGCTATCCGCCGCATAAACACGACACCCACAATCCGCCCGACGAAACTGCTTTTGAAGAACTATATTACTTCAAGATAGCTCCGAGAACGGGATTCGGCTCAATAAGGATTTTCAGCAATCCCGAAGATAATATATTTCTCGTAAAAAACGACGAAGTTGTGACTATACCAAAGGGATACCATCCCGTTTCAGTGGCGCCGAAACATCAGATGTATTATCTGTGGGTTCTTGCGGGCGAAACAAAAAATCTTATATCCTTCGTCCATCCCGACTATAGATTCAACGGTAAGCCGTAGAATAATTCCGCGGGCGAAATACCACCCTCATCAAAGACGGCGTAGAGCGGGTAGCGTAGAGCGTATAGGCAAAACTTAAAATCAAAGACGGCGTAGAGCGGGTAGCGTAGAGCGTATAGGCAAAACTTAAAATCAAAGACGGCGTAGAGCGGGTAGCGTAGAGCGTATAG
>CAZAMK010000204.1:0-2416 GCA_964486345.1 uncultured bacterium | reverse complement strand
CTATTAAAGCAGTGAAAAGTGAGATGAAAGAAGTGAAATGCAAAATCATTCTAAGAATTGGGGTTTTCCATTTCACGTTTCACATTTCACTTCTCACATTTTGCTTTTACTATATCATTGGCGGGTATTTTTTTCAACAGGAAGATTTATGAAACACAACACTTGTGGTATCATTAAAGGATGAAGATTTCCGTGCGTGTTACGGCAAACTCCAAAAAACCGGGGGTAAGCTTTGAGGACGGCGGCAAGACGCTGAAGGTGCGGGTGGATGCGCCTGCGGTTGAAGGCAAAGCCAATAAGAGGCTTATTGAAATACTTTCCGGGTATTACGATAAGCCGAAGTCATCGTTTACAATCAGGCACGGATTGAACGGAAGGAATAAAATCGTGGAGATACGGGATAAATAGCATGGGAACAAACGGCGAGATAAAGCTGGTTGAAAAGGCGAAGAAAGGCGACATAAAGGCGTTTGAGGACCTTATGAAAACGACCAGCGGCAGGATATACAACCTCGGGTTCAGGCTTCTCAGAAACAAGGAGGATGCCGCCGATATCATGCAGGAAACCTACATGGCCGCTTATGAAAACCTTCCCAAATTCAAGGGAAACTCCTCTTTCTCAACATGGCTTTACCGCATAGCTACGAATTTTGCGCTTATGAAGATGCGCAGGGAGAAAAATAAAAGGGTTTCAGTTTCGGAACTCAATGAAACCTCCAATTTATACGATAAAGCGCTTTCGGACTGGTCGGAAAGTCCCGTTGACCACCTGAAAAATCAGGAGTTGAAGGAAATCCTGGACAAGGCGATAAACTCACTGCCTCCGAAATACAGGTCTGTTTTTGTATTGCATGACATAGAAGGGTTGGGTATTGCCGAGGTTGCCGAGATACTCTCTATTTCCGGGCCGGCAGTAAAAACCAGATCTCACAGGAGCCGGATGTACCTGCGGGAAAAACTGTCGGAATATTTCAGGCAGACCGGGGCTTCGGCTCAAAAGTCCATGATAAAACAGGAAAGAATATGAACTGCGAAGAAATGATAAGGTTGATATCGGGGTATCTTGACGATGATATTGACGAATTGATGAGGGATATGCTGGAAAGGCACTTTGAGGAATGCGAAAGATGCCTTGCCCTCCTGCATACGATGGAAAAAACCATATCTTTTTCCAGAGAAATACATAAAAGAAAAAAAGTTCCCGAGAAAGTCATAAACAGGGTTTATTACGAGATAAGGATAAGATACAAAAAATGAATACGGAAAAGAAAAAGGTGATTATAGTCGGCGGCGGTCCGGCGGGACTGGCGGCAGGGGTGTATTCTGTCAGGTCGGGTATTAAAACCGTCATTATTGAAAAACTTTTTGCAGGCGGAAGTATGCTGCTTACGGAAAAGATAGACAATTATCCCGGGTTTCCGGAAGGTGTTTCAGGGTACGAGTTGGCTGAAAAGATGAAGAGCCAGTATTTAAGGTTCGGAGGCGAGATTATACAGGGAGATGTTGACGGTGTGTTTTTTGAAGGCGAGACAAAAAGGATAAGGATGAAAGACGGAAGAGAGGAGTCGGTAGGAGCCCTTATAATAGCGAGCGGTTCCTCAAGAAGGAAGCTGGGTATAGAAGGAGAGGACGAGTATACGGGCAAAGGCGTCTCTTTCTGCGCAATATGCGACGGAGCTTTTTTCAAAGGAAAAAAAATAGCCGTTATAGGAGGCGGGGATTCCGCGCTGGAAGAAGCGGTATACCTTACAAGATTTGCCGAAACATGTTATCTGATACACAGGCGCGATGAATTCAGGGCGTCGGCTTACCTGCAGAATGAGTTGAAAAAACATACTTCCGTTCAGACGATACTTTCCTCTGTGCCCGAAAGAATAGAAGGTGACGGAAAAATGGTTACAAGGATAATTTTAAGGCAGAAGAAGACAAACGGTATGTTGAGCCTTGAGGCAGACGGAGTTTTTATTTCAATAGGGCAGAAGCCGAACGTTGAATTTATTAACGGAAAGGTTGAGCAGAATCCTGCCGGATACATAGTGACGGACTACAAAATGGAAACCTCAGAAAAGGGTATTTTTGCCTGCGGAGACGTGATAAAGAAAACGCTGTATCAGGTTGTAACTGCCTGCGGGGAAGGAGCCACCGCCGCCGCATCTGCGGAGAAATACCTTTCTGCAATGTGAGCGAATCCGGTCAGATAATTTAAAAATAATTTACATTCAAAATTATAGTAATACCGGCTTGAGTTAGCCATAAGGACATGCATGGAAACCAGGGTTATAGTTGATTCCGGCAATCAGGTTAATTACAGAAGGGCTGGCAAATCGGTTTTACGCGCGCTGGACCATATGGGCGCATGGTATGAACCCATAGACCTTTCATGGTTCAGAATTTCCTCCACAGAACTGGAGAATTC
>CAZAMK010000203.1:0-2420 GCA_964486345.1 uncultured bacterium | reverse complement strand
CGCATCGTAGGCACAGTGGGCAACCTGCGCAGTCCCAAGGGGCATAAACATCTTGTTTCAGCGGCTCCTCTCATTTTGAAAAAATTTCCGAATGTACGGTTTATGATTGTAGGGGAGGGGGATCTTAAACGCAAGCTGGTTGAACAAGCAGAGAAGACAGGGGTTGCGGAAAGGTTTGTCTTCGCCGGCTTCATACCTTCTGCCGCCGAAGTTATAAATTTATTTGATGTCTTTGCCTTCCCATCCTTGTGGGAAGGATGTCCTGTCAGCCTGCTGGAAGCGATGGGAAGAGGGAAACCCTGCGCCGCATTGTCCGTGGGGGACATACCCTTTATCATAGAGGACGGCGTTAACGGACTCTTAATCCCTCCGGAATCTCCGGAAAAGCTTGCAGAAGGGATAATATCACTTCTTGAAGACGGGAAGCGGAGCGGGCAGATGGGGGAAAACGCAAAGAAGCGCGTGGAAACGGAGTTTTCCTTTGACGCCATGATGCGCAAATATACCGCCGCATATGAAAAAGCTGTTGATTTAAAGAGAAAGAAAGGGTAAAATTTCCACTGCGTTTTTTTTAGAGGAATAAATATGCAAAAAACAAAGAAAAAACAGACGGTTGACTGGTTCAAATCGCTCCTCATAGCGCTGGCGATTGCAGTGCTTGTGAGAATTTTCCTGATAGGAAATTTTGAGATTCCCTCCACTTCAATGGTTCCGACGCTTGATATCGGCGATAGACTGCTTTCAAACAGCGTGATTTTCAAAATACGCCGGCCTGAAAGGGGAGAGGTCATCATCTTCAAATACCCCGAGGATCCCAGGCGGGTTTTCGTAAAGAGGATGATAGGACTTCCTGGCGAGAAGGTTATGATTAAGGACGGCGCAATATACATAAACGGCGCGCCTGTCAAGGAAGAATCCCTTGCGTCAAGATATTATTACAGCGACGGATATTACGGGAACGGAACCGAACTTGATATTCCTCCCGGAAGCTATTTTGTCCTGGGAGACAACAGCATCAACAGCAAGGACAGCAGGTACTGGGGATTTGTGCCGGAAAAAAATCTTCAGGGGAAAGCGGTATTCACATATTGGCCCCCGTGGCGCATGGGGTTCATCAGGTGAGCGGAGAGAACGCAATGCACAGGGACAGAAATAAGGAGAAGGAAGAAACTACTTTCATAAGGATTTCCGATTTGAACAAGCTGAAGGAATCCTCCCTGAAATTGAAAGAGATTGAAAAAGAAATAGCGGAAAAGAAAACGGAAATCCTTGACATTAAGGAACGGCTGTTAAGGACGGCTGCGGAGTTTGACAATTACAAAAAGCGCACGGAAAGGGAAAAGAGCGAGATATTCAAATTCGGGACGGAAAACCTTGTTTTACAGCTCCTCCCGTTTGACGACATATTTGAAGCCGTCGTGAAACAGATGGAGAACAGTCCGTCTCCCGAATCAGTGCACAAAGGCTTTGAAATGCTTAAGAAGGAATTCACCAGGTTTCTTGATGGCATCGGGGTAAAGAAGATAGAAACATCCGGAAAATCCTTCAACCATGAGTTCCATGAGGCGGCCGAGACGGTGGAAACCGGCGATTACGCGGAAGGCTACATCATTGAGGAAGTCAGGAGCGGCTATTCGTTCCACGATAAGATTTTAAGGCCCGCGCTGGTAAGAGTTGCAAAAAAGCCGTCAGCGGGAGCCTCCGATAAAAATGAAAATCCTGTCCCCGGCAAAGATTAATCTTTTTCTTGAAACCGGAGCTCTTGAGAACAAACTTCACAGGCTGTTATCGCTCGTAGATATAGTCAGCCTGTACGATACAATAGAGATAGAAGAATCTGCCTCCACAGAAGTGATTTTCATCCCCGGTTGGGAAATCCCTCCGGACAACACCGTAACAAAAAGTATTTCTCTCATTAAAAACATATCCGGCATAAAAAAGAACGTCCGCGTGAAAATCTTCAAACAAATACCGCCCGGCAGCGGACTGGCGGGGGGAAGCTCAAACGCCGCGGCCGTATTAAAAACCCTCGTTAAAATTTGGAATATTCCTCTTAGCCTTGGAGAACTCGTGGGAATAGCCGGACAGATAGGAAGCGACGTTCCTCTCTTCATTTTCGGGAAAAGATGCATAATGGAGGGCGCCGGAGAAATAATACGGAATGACGGGATTCCATCCTCACCTCTTGCCTACCGCCTTTTCATGCCTCCTTTTGCCGTTTCAACGCGCGATGTGTACGAGCGCCTTGATTCCATGAATATTCGGGGGAATTTGACAGAGGCGGAGGAAAAAATTAAACTTTTATTTGAAAACATCAAATGTAAAAACGTTAAAAAAATGGAAGGCCTCATGGAAAACCGGCTGGAAGAGCCGTATTTCAGCTTATGGGCCTGCGCAAAGGAGGTGAAAGAGGACATAGA
>CAZAMK010000202.1:1045-2427 GCA_964486345.1 uncultured bacterium | reverse complement strand
GGTGGAGAAGGGAGCGGTCCGGGCGGAGCAGAATTTAAACCCGGGAAAGAGCAGCTGCCTCTGACTGCAGGAGACTACTATTCAGTAGAAGATTGGGTTGTTATCACTGATGAAAGAAAAAGCATTATATGGATAAGCCCTGATGCGCCGCTTGTACAGTTTTCAGAGATTAATACAGGCAGATGGCTTAAAAATCCTGAAATAAAAAACGGTACGCTTTTTTCATTCGTTATCAATAACTACTGGTTTACCAATTTCAAGGCAACCCAGCAGGGAAAAATTACTTTCCGTTATGCTGTCACTTCGCAGAAAAGGGAAGTAAAAAATTCCGATGCAGATGATTTTTCTTCAAAGTACAATCTGCCTGTTTTTAACAAGATTAAAGAGTATCTATTCAAACTAAACAAAAAGAATATCTCAATCCTGTCTTTTAAGAAAACCGAAGACAACAAAGGATATATTTTGAGATTGCGGGAAACAGACGGGATAAAAACTGTTTGCAATCTAAAGTTAAAGGACTTTAAAAAAATGAAGGTATTTCTCGCTGGTCTCACTGAAGAAAAACAAAGAAAACTTAACTGTAAGCATGGCGGAGTCACTCTTGCATTAAACTCTTTTGAAATTCTAACCCTTTTTTTGGAGATTTAAAACGGAGAAAGATTTACCTCAAGAAAAAGGAATTGACGCTACATCATCATGGGAGTTTTAAACGACTAAATTAGGACCATTTACAATACACCTAAAAGCACTGTCCAATCTTTGGGGAAGACTTTAGATTACCCCGATTCTGTTTATCGGGGTGTTTGTGGAGGAACCACGGGCTTGCCCGTGGGGCTCCACGAAACTTTGATTTTTTAGGAGAAGAATGAAAAAAACGATATTTCCGTACGGAACGCATATCTACAGAGAGCCGTCTCTGCCGTTGGAGCAGTTGAAAAAGGACCTGAAACTTCTGAAAAAGCTCGGTTTTAACATGGTCAAGATTCAGGAGTCCTGGGCAATTGACGAAGAAAAAGAGGGAGAGATAGACCTGGCAAATATTGAGGAATTGATAAAATCAGCGGGAGGCCTTGATTTGGCTGTGTATTTCGGTGTTACGATGGAACAGGCGCCTGCCTGGCTGTGGAAAAAATATCCAGACTGTCGGCACGTATACAACGACGGAATGGTTCACAACGATCCCACGCAGTATCTTCTTCCCGGCGACGGTAAACCCGGACCCTGCTGGGACCATCCGGGTGCAAGAAAAGCGGGAGAAAAGTTTATAGCGGGACTGGTCAAAAAACTAGGGAAATACAAAAATATCATTGTCTGGAACGTATGGCAGGAAGTGGGTTTATGGCCGATGCAGATGGGAAAAGAGGGCTTCTGCTTTTGTCCCC
>CAZAMK010000202.1:0-1035 GCA_964486345.1 uncultured bacterium | reverse complement strand
CCCTCACAGAATTCAGAATATGGCTTAAAGAAAAATACATTTCCCTTGGAAACCTGAATGAAAAATGGAGGACAGGATATGGTGAATGGGAGGAAGTTGAACCTCCGAGATTGTATTTTGCAGTACCTGCATACATAGATTGGCAATATTTTATGTATGATGTTCATCTGGCAAAGGCGATAAGATGGAAAGTGGATGCCTTCAGGAAAAGCGATTCTTACAAAAGGCCGGTATTCTGCCACGTGAGCGCTCCCATAATCGGAAACGGTGCAGAATGGCGTTTTGCCCGCGAAGTAGATATCTTCGGTTCTTCTTCATATCCAATAGCGGGAGGATTCTCCGAATGGGATAAAGAATTCAAGGAATTTTATGATAATACAAAAACCGGCAGGGGGAAAATGCTCCGTGTTTCAATATCTCAAAAATTTGATTATGCGAGAAACGCCTGCAAAGACAAGAAATTCTGGGCGGCGGAGTTTCAGGGAGGGCCTACAAGCACTTTCCTATACAAAGGGAAGACGCCGACGCCGCAGGATATCAGAAGGTGGGTTCTGACTGCCATGTCAACGGGGATAAACGGCATGTGCTTCTGGAACCACAGAGCGGAGATATTCTGGCAGGAGGCATACGGTTTCGGGCTGATGGATTTAAGGGGAGAAGCGACTGAAAGGGCTGAAGAAGCAGGAAAAATAGGGAAGGCGATTAACCGTTACGCCGGACTTTTTCAGGACGGCGTCATGCAGAAGAACGAAGTCGCTATCCTGATTAACGAGAATCTGAACCACTTCCTCTCGGCAATGCCTCTGCGGACAGACGGGTCAACTGCGCAAAGACATCTTGCCCATACAATTCAGGGGTTATACAAGATGCTGTGGGAAGAGGGGATTTTTGTGGATTTTGTTGATACCCAAGAGTTGAACCGGCTTAAGGATTACAAGGTTGTTATCATTCCTTTCCCCCTTGCAATATCGGATGAGATAATGGAAAAGTTAAAGTCGTTTGTCAAAAGAGGAGGCATATTACTCTCCGAATGAT
>CAZAMK010000201.1:0-2461 GCA_964486345.1 uncultured bacterium | reverse complement strand
TCGTTCTACGGCGAACTTAATCTGAAATTCATCTCTATTGGTTTTATATCCAAATTTTCTTGTAGCGGTGGCATTCATGCTACGAAAAACCCTCAGGCTGAAGACCTGCGGCTACCGAGCTAATTGTTACCGGCTACTTGGTGAAGGAAATGAGGAAAAAATCATTCTCATCAATGCCTTTGCGGAACCTGAATCCGAAAGACTCAATAAACCCTTTCATTTGAGGGATATCGTCAATCATATCTTCCTCTATAAGCGAGTGAGTTTTATGCAGGGTGTTTACATGGTGCCTTCCTGTCGGATGGGAGATTATTAAAATGCCGTCTTGCTTAAGTATCCTGTAGAGTTCTTTTAAAACCGCTGGTTTCTCGTCAAAGTGCGGGTAACATGAATTAATAGTTATTCTGTCAAAATAATCGTCCTCTAAACCTGTTTTTTGTATATCTGCAACAAATGGCTTGACGTTCTCCGGGAAATTCTTTTTTTTGAAATTTTCTATCATCTTTTCCGAATAGTCAACGGCAAAGATTGCAATGTCTCTGCCTGCGGCTTCAAGTATATAGGGAATCAAAACGCCTGTGCCTGTTCCCACGTCCAGTATTTTCTGACGGTCTTTTATGCGCGCTTCTTTTATGATTTTTCTGTATTTTACGTACGGTACCCGGTCATCTCTATCCCAGTTTTCAGCCAGGCCGTTAAAAAAACATCTTTTAGCTGGAACCATTTTTTCTTATCCTTTTGGGTGAAAAGATAACGGAGAGTATAAAGATTACGCTGGAAACTATTACTATGCACGCACCTGCGGGCAGGTTGAATATTGACGCGAGAAAAAGTCCCGTCCACCCTGATAGAACTGCAAAAGAGACGGAGAGCAGGTACATTTTTTTCATGCTGTATGTAATCTGGTATGCGGCTGCGGCAGGATTGATGATTAGGGCAAAAACGAGAAGTCCGCCGACTGAAGTTATAGTAGTGCTGACCGCGGCACCGGTAAAGAAGAGGAGAAGATAGAAAAAGATTGAAGCCGCAATGCCGCTCGCTTTTGACAGTTCACGGTTGAAAATGACCGACTGAATCTCCTTGTAAAAAAGAATTGCCGTGAGTGATGCAAGAATTGCCGTTGCGGCAAGGAGGATGACATCCTGTAATGTGACTGTAAGAATACTGCCCCACAGAAGATTAAGCGCCTGGCTTTTCCCTTCCGGCAATATGCCCATGAACAAGAAAGCGAGGCCGAGGGTTGAAGAAAAAATTATGCCGATTGAAGTTTCGGGATGCAATTGCCCCCTGTCTGACAACGGTCCCAGCACCGCGCATGCCAGCAGGCTGAATATGAAAGAGAAAAGAACTACGGGTTTGTCCAAAACAAGAGCAAGCAGGGCGCCGGCAAATGCGGCGTGGGATATGGCAACTCCTATAAAAGAAATTCTCATTATTACTATCCAGACTCCCACGATGCCACAGGCTGTCCCTGCCAGCAGGCAGGCAATAAGCGCCTTCTGGAAGAATGCGAAATTAATTAAGTCCATCATATATCCTTATTCTTTTCATAAAATCCTCTCTGCTCCCGTCAAAAACTATTTTCCCTTCTTCCATCCATATAACCCTTGAGCAGAGTTTATTTATGGTTTCTGTGTTGTGCGATACTATGAGAGTGGTGAGATCTTTGGTCTTGTGCACGTCTTTTATAGCTTTCGTGAAACTGTTTGCCATATCCCTGTCAAGCCATGCGAATATTTCGTCAAGGAGCATAATTTCGGGTTCCTGCATCAGAGCGCGCGCTATGAGCACCCTTTTTTTCTCCCCGCCGGAAAGCTGTCCGAACGGTTTTCTAAGAAGGTGATTTATTTCCAGAAGAGAGGCAAGCTCTCTCATAAGACTTTTTTCTTCGTTTCCGACAAAGCGCAGACAGCCCATCCTTCCGTATCTGCCCATGAGAATAACTTCTTCGGAGATTACCGGAAGTTTCGCGTCAATTTCAAAGTGCTGTGGTACATACCCTATTTTTTTTCTTAAAGTATTTTCGTTGAGGATGTTGAATGCCTTTCCGTCTATAAACACTTTTCCGGCAGGAATTCTTGCAAGTCCGTTAACGGCGCACAAGAGTGTTGTTTTCCCTGCGCCGTTGGGCCCGAATATGCCCGTAAATTCTCCTTTCATAATGTCAAGAGAGAGGTTCTCTATGATTGTTTCGGCCATATAGCCGACCGATACGTCAATCAACTGTATTTTTGGTGTTTTCATAAACGGTTATCAGCCTTTTTGTGTTTTCAAACAATGTTTCACGCAGGGTAGGAGTTCCGGGCAGGACATCCGGAAAATTTGATATTGCAGTGTGGGGAATTCTTAATTCATCGGCAATGACCCTGCCTGTATCGGGGCCTGCCTGCAGGTTGTCTATTACAATCCGAACCTTCTTCTCTATGCACAGTTTTATAAGATTTCTTATTTCAGCCGGAGT
>CAZAMK010000200.1:0-2478 GCA_964486345.1 uncultured bacterium | reverse complement strand
ATCTTTATAGTGAATTCCATACTTCTTGCCACTTTGCCCGGCAAACTGACAACAAGAAGCGTTCTTAAAGAAGCCGTACAGAAAGAACAGCCGGCCGCTCCTCCCGTTCTACCCGTAATTCCTGAAGAGAGCCAAAACGAATAAGGAGTTATACGGAGCAGTACGCGGGCACAAATGGATAGACTGATAACACTTCCGCAGGAAGGCACGGCTGTTTTTGTCGGCGACACGCACGGCGATTACAAAAGCGTCCGGGTCATAATCAAAAACTTCATCGGTAAAAAAAACCATTTTGTCGTTATGCTGGGAGATTACGTTGACAGGGGAGACGACTCGCAAAAAAACATAGAGTTCCTGATAGAAACCCAGAAAGAACATCCCAACCTCATCCTGCTCGCAGGCAACCACGAAATGTTTCCTTTGAGAGAATGCAGTCCCGCCGATTTCTGGAAATCCCTTGATAAAGAAAACCTTGAGCGTTACAAAAACTTTTTCCTAAACCTTCCGTTCGCGGTGTCCGGAAATGGTTTCCTCGCACTGCACGGGGGACTTCCGGACATAGAGAAGATTGAGGATATTAATAATATACAGCCGTGCGACAGCGGCTGGACGAGAATATTGTGGGGCGATTTCAGGGATAAGGATGGTGATTACCTCGGCGATTTTCTCGGCAGGCCGAAGTTCGGCAGGGATTATTTTATCAGAGTTATGGAAAAAATAGGCAAGAACCTTCTCATCCGCGGACACGACCCGGCCGCACCGGAAAAGATGTATGATAACCGGTGCCTTACGATATTTACATCTTCCGCCTTCGGACCTAAAAAAAGGAAAATAGCCGTGTGCAGTCTGGAAAAAGAGGTGCGAACGGCGGAAGACATGGAAATAATATCTTTGGACCTTCAGGAGATTTCTATATGAGAGCGCCGAATTTCGGAGGATACAAGCTTGATGAGGTTATCGGAGGGGGGATGTACACAAAAATATACAGGGCATCCTCTTCCCTTGCAAAACCCATATACGGCCATACCGTCGCAATAAAACTTCTGAATCTTAAAGACGGCATACGGGAGCGCGGAAAACTGATAAGCCAGTTTGAAAGGGAGGCCGAAATAGCGATAGGGCTGAACCATCCCAATATAGTGAAAGTCCACAATTTCGGAAAGTACAACAACCAGTACGCGATAATCATGGAGTACGTTCACGGAAGCAATCTTAAAGAAATACTGTACAAAAGAGACAAGTTGACCCTTGATGTTCTGGTCCGGATACTTTATGAAGCAGGTCAGGGGCTTGCGCATATCCACAACAACAACATCGTGCACAAGGACGTGAAACCTGACAATATACTGGTTTCGGAAGACCTCAACAAAGTCAAGATGACGGATTTCGGTATAGCGAAACTGCCCAAAAGGCTGTGGCAGAAAGACATCTTCCCGAAAGGCGGCACCGTGACAAAATACGGAACTATTTCATACGTGGCTCCGGAGCAGACCGCGGGAAGAGCCGACTTCCGTTCCGACATATACAGTTTCGGAGTCACAATAGACGAAGTAATAACGGCAAAACTGGAAATACCGGACAATCCCGAAAAAAACACGCATGATTATTTTAAAAGGATAGACGTGCGCAGTTACAGGAAAAACATAGGTAAACAGCTTATTTTATGCGATGATTTCATAATACCGCACGAACTTAAGGAAATCATCAAGAAAGCGACAAACAGGGAAAGTTTGTTGAGATATTCATCCATGGAGGAATTGCTAAAAGATTTGAATCAATTTTCATAATGAGGAAAAAGACAATCGCTTTTGTTTTGCTAATTTTATGCCTTTCGGGATGCCGCTTTCAGCCGCCGGTGAAAAAGCCCTCCGACGACACGTTAGTCCTTTCAACCGGAACAGACCCGAAGTCGTTCAATCCCGTTATAGCGAAAGAGACCAGCACGACGGCAATCACGGGATTCATCTTTCAGGGGCTAACTAAAACCGACGGCGTGACGCTTGAAGCAAAACCGTGCCTTGCAAAAAAATGGGAGCATGACGAAAGCGGAAGGGTATGGAAATTTTTCTTGAGGGAGGACGTCAAATGGAACGACGGAAAGGATTTTACGGCGGACGATGTCGTCTTCACCTTCAATCGGCTGATATACAATCCTGATATACCCACCAGCAGCAGAGACGTTTTGAATATTGACGGAAAGCCCTTTCAGGTAAAAAAAATAGACGTGCATACGGTGGAGTTTACGCTCCCGGATAAATTCGCCCCCTTCCTGCAGTTGATGAGCCAGGAGATACTTCCGGAACATAAACTTATGGACGCCGTTGAAAAAGGAGTTTTTAACAGTTGCTGGGGCGTCAACGAAAAGGTGGAAAACATCGTGGGAACAGGCCCTTTCCTGCTGGAAGAATACAGGCCCGCCGAGTGGATAATACTCAAAAAAAATCCTCTCTACTGGGAAAAAGACAAGGCCGGTGTTTC
>CAZAMK010000199.1:0-2482 GCA_964486345.1 uncultured bacterium | reverse complement strand
GCTTTTCAGGAATACGCGCATGATACCTCAAAGATTTATCCGATAAGGCTTTTTACGAAAGGACATGAAAGAACGCTCATGGGTTTTATAAAAACAAACAGGTATCTTTTCGGAACGGCAGACGAAGGAAAGATATTTCTTTTCGGGACGGACCTGCACGGCAGGGACGTTTTTTCCCGGGTGCTTTACGGCGCGAGAATTTCCCTTTCAATAGGAATCATAGGCGTAAGCATCTCTTTCATACTCGGGCTTCTTGTCGGAGGAATTTCCGGATACTTCGGAGGGAAAACGGATGCTTTTCTGATGAGAACGGTGGAGATAATAATGATGTTCCCGTTTTTCTATCTTATGCTTGCGTTAAGGGCGGCTTTTCCTCCCAATCTTTCGTCCGTACAGGTATATCTTCTGATAGTTGTTATCTTAAGTCTGATAGGATGGGCTTCTCTGGCAAGAATAATCAGAGGGATGGTGCTGTCGCTGAAGGAAGAGGAATATGTGCTGGCCGCAAGGTCCCTGGGACTTTCGTCTTTCAGGGTGATAACAAGGCATATTCTGCCGGGCACTTTTTCATATACGGTAACCGCCCTGACTCTTTCAGTGCCGGGCTACATACTCGGCGAGTCGGCGCTAAGCCTTCTGGGGCTGGGCATTCAGGAGCCGTATCCCAGCTGGGGTAATATGCTGTCTGTGACCGTAGGCAATCTTCGTATTCTTACCGGTGCGCCGTGGATGATGATACCCGGTCTGTTTATTTTTCTTACGGTTATTTCGTTTAATTTTCTGGGAGATGGTATAAGAAATGTTGCAGACCCGAAAAATTGGTAATACCGGACTTATTTCATCCGGAGAGCGGCGTTGGTTGTGTCGTAAACATCTTGTGGGAGAGGTCTCCTGACCTCGAAATTATCGGCATCAGGAGATGCCTCCCACAGATGTTGTCTCCTTCTTGGCGTCCCGAATAAGATGAATCGGGATCCCGACAAAGGCTGTCTGCCTTTGTCAGTCGGGACCTTACTCTCCGGCGAACTAACTCCGTTATTGTTCCAAGGAATTATTGGTGAATATGGAAAAGCTACTGGAGATTAAAAAACTGGAAGTTTCATTCAATCCTGCGGGAAGGGAAAGCGTTAAGATACTGCGCGGAATAAACCTTTCTGTGGGGAAGAAAGAATCTCTTGCGCTGGCAGGGGAGAGCGGGAGCGGCAAGACCGTGACCGCAAGGGCTATTATGAAATTGCTCCCAAATAACATGAATTTTGAAAAGGGGGAGATTTTTATACGGGGACGTAATGTCATCAACCTTAAGGAGCGTGAATTCAGAAAGATAAGGGGAAAAGATGTCAGCATGATTTTTCAGGAGCCGTCTTCCTATCTGAATCCTGTTTTTACGGCAGGCAGTCAGGTTTTGGAAGCGATAAAAGAATATGAACCGGAGAAAAAAGAAAGAACAGTCAGATTGTTGAATGAGGTAGGATTGAAGGAAAACGTCTTTTATCAGTACCCCCATCAATTAAGCGGCGGCATGCAGCAGAGAGTCATGATAGCCATGGCGCTCATAAACAATCCGGGACTGCTTATAGCTGATGAACCTACAACGGCTCTTGACGTGACTACGGCTTACGGCATTGTGGAACTGCTGAAGGAGATGGGGGAAAAACACGGGCTCTCTATTCTTTTCATAACCCACGATATATCTCTTGCCGTTAATCTTGCGCACAGGATAGCCGTCATGTACGCCGGAAGAATTGTGGAAATTTCGCCTTCTGCGGCACTTTTGAATAATCCGCTCCATCCCTATACCGAAATGCTTATCTCATGCCTGCCGGAAAGATACAAAACCGGAGATAAAATTAGAACTATTGAGGGTAATGTCCCTGATTTCAGGGATTTGCCGAAAGGATGTTCTTTTCATCCGAGATGTCCGTACAAAAAAGAGATTTGCCTGCGGGAAGAGCCGGGAGAGATGGAAAGAGGAGAGGGCATAGTGAGGTGCTTTAAATATGGAAATTTTGTGGAAGCTGAATAAGCTGAACAAGAAATACTTTATAAGGGGATTGACGGGTGCCGAGGAGATAACCGCCCTGGATGCCGTTGATATGGAGATATTAAGCGGTGAAATTTTCGGAGTAATAGGAGAAAGCGGCAGCGGAAAGACGACGTTGGGCAAAACGATGATAAGGCTTGCGGAACCGACATCAGGAGAGATATCTTTTCAAGGGAATAAGATTACGGGTATGAGAGAAAAGGAATTTATAAGATTGAGAAGGAATTTCCAGATTGTTTTTCAGGACCCTTACAGATCGCTTAATCCGAGGATGACTGTAGGAAACGCAATAATGGAAGGGATAAAAGAGGAAGCCGGCGGGGCGCAGAAAAAGGAAAAAGCCCGGCATCTGCTGGACATGGTCGGGATTGCTCCGGAAAGAATTGACGAATTTCCTCAACAGTTCAGAGGCGGAGAAAGGCAGAGGGTTGCAGTTGC
>CAZAMK010000198.1:0-2507 GCA_964486345.1 uncultured bacterium | reverse complement strand
AAGTTTTTGTTAGTGCGATAAACATGTCCTGATATGTAGTAAATCAGGATCGCACCGCTGCATTTTCCGCCCCGAACAATCAACATCCCTTGACAGAAGGGAATTTTCAGGATATTATATTTCTGTAAATAATCAAAAAAGGTTATTAAAGGAAATGAAATATTTAGACTTCAAAAAAAAAGTTGCAGAGTTTCCGGTTTTCTCATCTTCCGTGCTGACTCATCTCTATGAGAATTCACAGGTGTTGAGAAATCAGTTGAGCAGGTGGGAAAAGCAGAATCTGGTGCATAAATTGAAAAAAGGGTTGTACGTCCTGAATGAAGCAGACAGGAAGGCTTCGCTCTCAAGGACATTCATTGCAAATCAGATTTATTCACCTTCCTATATCAGCACTGAATATGCGCTGGGTTTTTACAGGCTTATTCCGGAGAGAATTGCTGACGTTACCTCCGTTACGACGAGAAAAACATACAGGGTTAGCAATACTTTCGGGACATTTGTTTACCAACACATTTCCGAAAAAGTCTTTGCCGGCTTCACCATTTTGCAGGACGAGGCAAAACACCCGTTTCTTATCGCCTTTCCGGAAAAAGCAATGGTGGACTTTATTTACCTGAATCTGAAACGCTTTACACCTGGAGACAGCAATGTTTTTGAAGGCTCTTTCCGTTTTCAGAATCTTGACATGCTTAAGAAAAAGGTTCTCCTTGACTATGCACAGTTATTCGGAAACAGGAAACTTGTTTTAGTCATAAAAACACTGCTTGACTTTAAGGAGAAACAAAAATGATAGACCTCATGAAAAAAGAAACGGCTGGTTTCCGGAGCAGGGAGGAAAAGGTCAACCATCTGCGCGAATTTCTCCAAGTTCTGATTCTGAAAATATGCTGCGACTCCGGTTTTATGTCAAACCTTGTTTTCACGGGCGGAACCGCTTTAAGAATCCTTTTTGACCTGCACAGGTTTTCAGAAGACCTTGATTTTTCACTGATTCACAAGGAAAACTATAGATTCGCAGATTTTTCAAAAACTCTTAAAGACCGCCTCTTACAATATGGATTATCCGTGGAAACTAAAGAAAGAATTCAAACGTCAACGCAAAGAGTGGATTTGAAGTTTAAAAACATCCTTTACAGACTATCTCTGTCATCCCTGCGCAGTGAAAATCTGCTAATAAAGATTGAGATTGATGCAAATCCCCCTGCCGGCGGCGGAACGGAAATTTCCCTTGTTAATAAAACGTTTATTTTTCAAGTTGTTCATTTTGACATACCCTCTCTCTTTGCAACAAAGATACACGCATGTTTCTATAGAAAATATACAAAAGGCAGGGATTTTTACGACCTGCTTTGGTACCTGACGAAAAAAGCAGAGCCCAACTATAAATTATTGAACAATGCAATCAGGCAGACAGAGGGAAAAGAAGCTCCAATGGTACACAGGAACAATTTTAGGATATTTATTGAAAAAAAATTGGAAAACGTTAACTTCACAACGGTGAGAAAGGATGTTGAACGGTTTATTGAAGACAAAAACGAAGTTGCTCTGCTCAACAGAGAAACCTTTCTGCATTTAACAAAAAATATCTCCTGATTGAGGCAAAAAAAACTGGCAGGAATTTTTATAAAAGCGCACCGCTACAAAAGCAATCGGTGTTATGGGAGGCTGTAATAGCGCCACAACCTCTTCCACTCCTTCAGAAACCTTCCCGCAGTCTCCCTGTCTTTGATAACCAGAAGGCACTCGGTATTTCTACGCGCGGCGGCGGTAGGGTTATATGAGCCGGTTATGACGGTCTCCCCGTCAATGATAAAAAACTTGTCGTGAAGGAAGCCGGCGGAGTTGCTTTTTTTCATTGTGCATCCGTAGTCGCGCAGGGAATAAAAAACGGAGTGGGGCTCTATGCTGGAACGCTCCACTATGCCGCATACGTCCACTCCGGCAAGCTTCCTGCGTATGAGCGTTATGGCAATATCCTCGGATGTGCAGTGGTATAGCGCAAAACGGACGGAGTTTCTTGCGGAGGAAATCATTCTTTTTATCACGTCTTCACAGTCGTTTTCCGGGGAAAAGTATATCTGAAAAGTATCATCGGCATAAATCTCTTCTGATGGGCTGTTTTCCCACCACGCAAGAAACTTTCGGGTGAAAAAGCCGGCTATTATGCTGTTTTCTATGAGCAGAAAATTGTTGTGATGGGTGTGCATACTGCCTTCTGTAAAATTTCCGGAGCCGGCAAGCACGGTTTTTCTGTCTATGACAATAAATTTGGGATGGAAGAGAGAGGATTTGCCGTCAATTTTCAACATTTCTTCAGGGAGTTTTTCCGCAGGTTCGGCGTCAAGCATAACTTTTATGTCTATCGCGCCGTGCCTGTTGCGGAGTATTTCCATCATCTTTTTCCATGACATGGTATAACTTGCGGCATAAACGGACTTCTTCGCTTTCTCAATGAGGTCCGTTATCATTTGGTCTGTCGCCCTGTTTGGTGTAAAATAGATATCCGG
>CAZAMK010000197.1:0-2517 GCA_964486345.1 uncultured bacterium | reverse complement strand
CGCATACCATAAAAAGCCGATTTTCGTTGAAATAAGACCTGTTTTATGCAAATAAACATTGTGCTGAAAAAAACCCATAACAATTCGATGACTGTGCTGAAAGAAGAGTTGAAAAAATATCGAGAGCTTATTGATCTGGCAAACAGCATAATTATCCGAATAAATACCGAAGGAAAAATTGTTTTCTTTAATGATTTTGCATGCAAATTTTTTGGGTATACGAAAAAAGAGATTATCGGGAGAAGTGTAATCGGAACCATTGTCCCGCAAGTTGAATCGTCCGGACGTGATCTTGCAGGTTTCATCAAATCGGTTTGTAAAAAACCGGCGAAATACACGGTCAGTGAAAACGAAAACATGAAAAGAGATGGAAGTAGGGTATGGATCTTGTGGACAAACAGGGCAATTCCCGATAAAGCGGGCAGTGTCGTTGAAGTGGTTTGCGTCGGAAACGACATTACGCAGAAAAAAGAAGCCGAAAGGTTATTGCAGGAGGTACGCAACGAGCTTGAAAAAAAGGTACAGGAAAGAACGGCCGAGCTGAAAAAGGCTTACGATGATCTGCTTTACGAAGTGGTTGAGCGCAAGATTTATGAGGAAGCGCTTAGGGAAAGCGAGACAAAATACAGGAGTATTTTTGACGGAGCCGTCGAAGGTATTTTTCAGACAACCGCAGAAGGGAAATATACAATGGCAAACGCCGCCCTATCGAGGATGCTTGGCTATGAATCGCCCTCAGAATTTCTTTCTGCCGCTGCAAATATGGAACAGGAGTTGTATGTAAACCCTGAGCGTTGTGTTGAGCTCAAAAATCTACTCCAGATGAACGGGTATGCAAAAAGGTTTGAAACGCAATATTATAAAAAGGACAGAAGTAAAATATGGGTTTCTTTGAACTTACGAGGCGTATATGATGAAAGGGGCAGCTTTATCTTTTATGAAGGGACGGTCGAAGACATCACTACAAGAAGGATCCTGGACGGAACAACCAAAGCGCTGTCAATGGCGATTGAGATAAGAGACCCTTATACCGCAGGACACCAGTACAGGGTTACTCAACTTGCCTCCGCAATAGCAAAGGAAATGAACTTTGACGATGACCACATAAAGGCCATACAGACTGCCGGCATGCTCCATGATATCGGAAAAATATATGTGCCCGCAGAGTTCCTGAGTAGGCCCGGAAGGATAAGTACACACGAGTTGAGCGTTTTGAGAGACCACTCTGAAGCGGGACACGAGATACTGAAAAACATAGAGTTTGAATATCCTATTGCCGACATAGTTTATGAACACCACGAGAGAATGGATGGTTCGGGATACCCCCGTGGCCTCTCGGGGGACCAGATTCTTATTGAGGCAAGGATTATTGCTGTTGCAGATGTTGTTGAGTCCATGGCATCCCATAGACCATACAGGCCCTCTCTTGGAATAGCAAGGGCCTTAAGCGAAATTCAGAAAAACAGGGGCAAGCTCTACGACGAAATCGTTGTCGATTTGTGCATGCAACTTTTTAATGAAAAAGGATTCCGGCTCGAAATTTGATTATATTATCTTCAAAACCTTTGCCCCCCTGATCTTTCTTTCTTTTAATTCAACGAGCGCCGTATTGGCGTCTTCAAGACGGTATTCTTCTATTTTAGGCTTAATTGGGATTTCCGCTGCAAGCTCCAGAAATTCTCCTATATCCCTCCTTGCGACGTTGGCAACGCTTTTAATCTCTTTTTCAAGCCATAGGTGATCAGGATAGTTCATCGACAAGAGCACCTCCTTGTCAATTTCCTCCTTCCGGATAGCGTTTACAACAAGCCTTCCGCCTTTTTCCAAGTTTTTCATGCCCTCAATTATTGCTTTCCAAACGGGCGTGGTATCTATGGCGCTGTGTAGCTTTTCCGGCGGAACATCTTCGATGTCCCCAGTCCAGAATGCACCCAGTTCCCGGGCAAACGCCCTTTCCCCGGCACTTCTCGCAAACACAAAAACTTTTGAGCGTGGATATCTGTGCATTGCCATCTGTATTACAAGATGCGCGGACGCACCAAAACCGATCAGACCGAGATTTTCTCCATCTTTTAAACCCGTAAGCCTGAGGGATCGGTATCCTATTGCCCCCGCGCACAAAAGAGGCGCCGCTTCCATGTCGGTAAAGGTTTCCGGTATTTTAAATGCAAAACCTTCATGGACCTTTGTATATTCTGCATAACCCCCGTTAACGTCACTGCCGGTTGCCTTGAACCGATCGCAGAGGTTGTCGTCTCCTTCAACGCAAAACCTGCATTTTCCGCACGCCGAACTTATCCATCCTATACCGACCCTGTCCCCGATCCTTAACCTGCCGACACGCTTTACGGTTTCCACAACAGTTCCTACTATCTGGTGTCCCGGGATAACAGGAAAAACCGATGGGGCACACCTGCCCTCAATCTCATCCAGCTCAGTATGGCATATGCCGCATGCAGAGATTCTTACAAGAACTTCTCCCTCATCGGGAACGGGAACGGGAAGGTCAACAAGGGA
>CAZAMK010000196.1:1191-2546 GCA_964486345.1 uncultured bacterium | reverse complement strand
CTGCTCCAGTCTGCTTTCTTCCATTTTTCTCCTAATCCTCAATTGAAGTCAGGCGCGTCTGAATCTCAACAAGTTTAAAATACGTTCCTTTCTTCTCCATCAGTTCTTTATGATTGCCGGACTCAACTATGCGTCCGCCGTCAACCACGTATATTCGGTCCGCCCCCCGCAGGGTTGAAAGCCGGTGCGCGATGGCTATTGTAGTCCGCCCCCTGCATAATATGGCAAGCGCATCCTGTATCTGCATCTCCGCTTCCGTATCAACCGAAGAGGGTGCTTCGTCAAGTATCAGTATGGGCGGGTCGCACAAAAGCGCTCTCGCTATGCCCATCCTCTGCCTTTCCCCTCCCGAGAGCCCCGAGCCGCCCTCTCCCAAAAGGGAATCGTAGGCGTTATCCCTGCGCATAATAAAATCGTGCGCGTTGGCGGCCTTTGCGGCAGAAATTATCTGCCTGTACCCTGCCGAGGGATTGCCGTAAGAAATATTATCCGCTATTGTGCCCCTGAACAGAAACGGCTCCTGCAGGACAAGCCCGATATTGCGGTGGATATCTTCAGGGGAAACGGTTCTTATGTCATATCCGTCCAGAAAAACCGTCCCCTGTCCGGGGTCGTAAAACCTGCACACCAGATTCACTATGGTGGACTTCCCGCTTCCGCTTTTGCCAACGATTCCTATCATTTCGCCGCGATTTATCTTAAAAGATACGTTTTTAAGCACCGGGAAATACGGTTCGTAGCCGAAAATTACGTTTTTAAATTCTATATCGCCGGCAACTTTTTTAATATGTACGGGTTCTTTTGGGGGCTTCAAAGTGGGCTCTGTATCAAGTATTTCAAATATCCGGTGGGTAGCCGTTATAAAGCCGCTGAACCAGTTGGAAAGAAGGGTGATGCTTGACAGCGGAGCGTAAAACATGCCGATGTAGCTTAAGAAAGCCATAAGTTCGCCGAGCGTCAGCTGTGCTTCAAGCACCCTTTTGCCTCCGGCATACCACACTATCAGACCGCCGAGGCTGAAAAGAAAAGCCATCAGCGGGTTGAAAGCGGCAACGCTTAGATTGACTCCCCTGTTGGCATTCCGTAGGTCAGTGGAACGCTTCTCAAACCGTCCTATTTCCTTCTTCTCCTGCGCAAACGCACGGACAAGGCGTATCCCAGAGAGTACGCCGTTGAGGAAGCTTGACATCTTTGACTGGCTGTCCCACAATCTGTAGTATCTCGGATAAATCCTGTGCCAGAAAAACCATGTGCCGAACATCACAAAAGGGATAGGTATCAAGACATAAATCGCAAGCACGGTGTTTATGGTAAAAAGCATGACTCCTATACCGATGAAAAGCAGGACGTTAATG
>CAZAMK010000196.1:930-1181 GCA_964486345.1 uncultured bacterium | reverse complement strand
CTGCGACACAAAACCGTGCAACATCTCAACGTCCGAAGAAAACCTATTCATTATCATTCCTACGGAATTTTTGTCGTAATAATCTATGGACAGTTCCTGCATTTTCTTGAACATTCGGTTTCTCAATGAATAGGTTATAAGGGTGCCGACTGAAGTTGAAAGAGTTCCTATCACCATGTTAAACTGGGCCCGGAGCAAATCAGTCGCTATGAGAGCGAGAACCAGCCATTTGAGCCATTCCACATGGCTTC
>CAZAMK010000196.1:0-920 GCA_964486345.1 uncultured bacterium | reverse complement strand
ATAAGACTCAACCCGACGGAAACCGCAGTTACGGCAAAGATTGCCAGCATCCAGTGCATATACGGAGCTATCAGTGAAAAAAGGCGCATTACGATAGCGCCTTCTTTTCCGCACTTAGGACATGCGGCGCCTTCCGAACGCAGAGGCATCCCGCAGGTCTTGCAGAGCAAAGGATGGGGTTCCTGCAGTATCTTGTTGTCTATGGGAAGGTTATTGCGCAGGTTGTCAATCTGCGAGGACATCCGTTCAAAGCGGTAGCGCAGGACATTGGTAAAGCGGGCGATATCCACATATACGCCCTGTACCTTCGCCTGCAGGAAAGCGCTCCCTACGGTACAATAGACTTTCGTGGATTCAACATCGTTAAAATTCAGTACTACCGCTTCCCCCTCTCCTTCTTCGGGAAGAGCAATGATTTTCTCCGATGACACAAGAACCCATACACCCGAAGGGTTTCCTTGTATATCCAGGTCGGCCGCCGCCATCAATTTTATATCTTTAATCTGTATCCCGAGTTTCTCAAGCCGGGACACGACATTTACGGGAATATCCATTTTTCTTAGCGTATAGCGTGGAGCGTTTAGTCAAAAAATTAGCGCATAGCGTATAATGTTCAGCGTACAGTTAGAAGCTTTTAGTATTTATTGTTTTTCTATACGCTCTACGCTACCCGCTGTACGCTGTCTTAGATGTTTAATTTACACCACTCTCATTTTTTGTCAATTTTTTATAAAATGAAAAGACTTCAGAGTTATAGGTCACCGGACGGTTTCTTCAGCGAGAGTCTGTTTGAGGAGCGTCCCCGGATGCCATGACGTTTCTAATCATAGCAGAGCGACGGAAGAAGCCGAAGAGGTGGAGCCCTACGGGCAAGCCCGTGGTTCCTCCACATACTCTACTGCGCATTCATCCACGGCCAA
>CAZAMK010000195.1:0-2567 GCA_964486345.1 uncultured bacterium | reverse complement strand
GGGCGAAGGAAGAAAATAACGCCTGCATTTCTCTTCTCGTATTCCCTTAAAAGATATTCCGCAGACTGATGGTAAAAGAGCCCTTCGGCTCCAGGCTTAATTATCCCGTTAAAGATAAAACTGTGCAGTATGACGGTATCAAGAGAAAGCCACCTGTCTGAAAAACTCCCTTCGGCGTATTTTTTTACATCGTCCAGATTTTTTAAACTTATCACGTAAAATTTGCCTTTTTCATAAACGCCGAACACCCCCGCCCGCTCTTCTTTATTCATTTTCCCGAACATCGCATCCGCGAAAGAAACTTCTTCAACTTTAAAATGCTTTTCAAAAAGCGGCTTGTTTCCGGCAAACGAAACATCAGTGGTTACATACCTGTGCGTAGGCATTACAAGCAGTTCGGGCGATTCAATATTCACCAGAAAAACGAGAACGAAACTGTTCTCCGGCGCGGGATTATCCTTGTAATACCGGAGCGCCGCCTGATACCTGTGATGTCCGTCGGCAATTATAAGCTTTCCCTTAGAAAGGATTTCTTTTACGGCTGACGTGTTTTCTTCGCTTTCAATCCTGCCGAAAGCAAAAGAATCGCCTTCGCCCATCACACCTTCCGCGTCGGGAACAGAATTTTCTATGATGTTTTCCATCCTGCCTGAATCATCCCGGTAAAGCATGAATACCGGAGAGAAATTTGCCCTGCATTTTTCTATCAGCCGGTAGCGATTGGTATGGTATTTTTCAAATACCTTCTCGTGTGGTATAACGCTTCCCGCACCGAAATCTTCAAGCCGGAGAAGCGCAAAAACGCCCTTGCGCACAAAGCTTTTCCCCTGCCATGAGAACCGATGCTTGCCGTAATAGAATCGCTCTTCGTTTTCCATGACGAGCACACCCTGCTCTATCCATTTCTCAAACAACTCTTTCACCTGTGCGGGGTCCGCACCGGCCGATATAAGGTGAATGATATTCCACGGCGACAGTCCGCGCAGGCGCTCTTCCGCTTCCGCATCAACGACATCCCACGGAGGCGCAATAACCTTGCCTATATCCTTTATTTTTCCCTGATTATATGTATATCCCCTGAAAGGTTTTATTTCAGCCATTTTTCAATCTGCTCCCTGCTGTTGTCCAGCCGCCGGCTTTTCAAAAGAAAGGTATATTTTCACATCGGCGTTTTTTCTGGTTTCGGCATACCACTGGTTAAAATACTGCTCGCGTTTCTGCCAGAGTAAAGTCCTTCTTATGGACTCGCTGTCCTTGTCCGTTATCTGGTGAGTTTTAATGTATTGTGCAATCTCCTCGTCAGAAACCGTAACGCCGGCTTCCGATATCAGAAGCTCCTTCAACTTTTCAGTCCTTATTTTTATTCGCAGTTCATCCTCAATCTTACGCAGTTCTTCGGTCGGGCGGTCAGCAATGATTTCCTTGAATTTTCTTTCGTCAAATTTCCCCTTCTCGTCAAGAAAAACAGGTTCTGATTTTATAACCTCCACTATCTCGCTGTCCAAAACCCTTATCCTCTTCCTTTTTGCCTGCTGGATTAAAATCCTGTCTCTTATCATGCTCTCAAGAATACCCTGTTCAATGTTCATGTTCTTAAACAGCTCCGCCGCCTTATCCCCGAAAATCTCCCTGTATTTACTTTCAACATCACCCAAAGTCTTGTAATATTCCCTTAGTGTAATCGGCTCCCTGTTCACGACGGCCGCATAATACTGTCCCTTATCCCTTCCTCCGATGCCGACGCCCCATATTAGAAACCCCGGAATGATGAGAATTGCGATAGTCCACAGTATTATTTTCATGTTCTTCTTTTTCCTGAAAAATTTCATAACCATATTAGTCTTTCCCCCTTAAGGCGATTACAAATTCGCCTTTTGCTTCCTTGTCCCGATACTCGCTGAATATCTCCTCCACCTTTCCTGTTTTAATCTCCTCAAATTTTTTTGTCAGCTCCCTGCAAACAGTCATCTCCCTGTCGGGAAAAATCTCATTCATCACGGACAGTGTATCTTTTATTCTGTGCACGGACTCATAGAAAAAAACCGTCTCTTCTTTATCCTTAAACAATTCAAGGAATTTCCGCTTCTTGCCAGGTTTTCTCGGCACAAACCCGTAGAAAGAAACCCTGTCGGCAGGCAGTCCGCAGACAGACATAGCCGCCGCGAGGGAAGAAGGTCCCGGCACCGGCGATACGGATATATTGTTCTTGCGCGCCTCTTTCACCAGCAGGTACGCAGGGTCGGAAATACCGGGAGTCCCCCTGTCGCATACAAGCACGACATCCCCGCCTTCGGAAAGAAGACTCATCGCCTCTTTCAGGCGAACCTTCTCATTATCTTTGTAATAACTGACTAAACGTTTCTTTATACCGAGGTGATTTAGGAGCTTCAGCGTCTCCCTTGTATCCTCGCAGAGTATTACATCCGCATTCTTCAGGACTTCCACGGCCCTGAATGTGATATCGCCAAGATTGCCTATGGGAGTCGCAACAACATATAGCATTAACTGAAACCTCGGGTTAAAGAGACCTTGACTTTTAAGATTTTACATTATAAACTAATCAGGCA
>CAZAMK010000194.1:0-2594 GCA_964486345.1 uncultured bacterium | reverse complement strand
CCTTCGTTCCTTCAATCTGGCTTGAGGATGCCGCGTCTTTTCTGATGTACATAAACAGGAAGAAACCCATATTAGGCAGAAGCTGTGTGATACCGTCCAATTTTCCAAGTAAGCGAATAGCCGTATCATTCTTTCTCTCTGTTGTGCGAGAAAAATGAAATCCGCCCTTGGGAGGAAAGGGATGTGGAATGAACGCTTTAAAACCATTTTTCTGTTGCTGCAATTCTCCTATTTTTATCTTTTCCATAGTTTGTTTACATCCTTCTTAATTTGTAAACAAAGTGTACCTCTTTGTTTCCATCTTGTCAAACCTGTAAAGAATGTGAATAATTCCGGATGCGGCAGTCCGCCTATGCTTTGTGGCGGAAAATCAATTCGGCATCAGAAGTTGCGGCCGGTGGTTGCACGGGAGAGGGAAGCAAACTTCACCCCTTTCAGGGCCTTAAGCAGGTTATATATCTTCCTTATTGCGTCAGCCCTGCCCTTCACCACGATGATTTCAAGACAGTTGTGGTGGTCCATATGCACATGCTGGGTTGATATTATGACATCATGGGAGTCGTGCTGGATATCCATGATTTTCTGCACAAGCTCCCTTCCGTGGTGGTCGTAAACAATCATTATTCCGCCGGCGACGGTTCTTCCCTTCTCCCACTCTTCGTCAACGAACTCTTTTCTTATGATATCCCTTATTGCTTCGGAACGGTTTTTGTATCCTTCTTTCTCAATAAACCTGTCAAAGACCGTCAACAGTTTCTCTTCCATTGAAACCCCGAACCTGATAACCTTTCCCATTTTCCCTCCGCCTTTTAACACACGGGTTCCGGAGTTCGTGTTTCGGGAAAAGCTTTTTTGCTTTTGTCCTTCCCTGGCCCCGAATCCCTATCTTTAAAATGCAAAGATATTTTATATTATATGCGGATATGTTACAATCTTCTGAATTTCTAAGGAATATTTATGAAAAACAAAATAATCTGCATTATACCGGCGAGATACGGCTCCGAAAGGCTCCAGGGCAAGGTGCTTTACAACCTTAACGGCAAGACCATTCTTGAAAGAGTTTACAACAGGGCAAAGCTTATAAAATCCTTCTCCGCCATCTATGTCGCAACGGACAATAAAAAAATAGCCGAAGAAGCGCAGAGGTTCGGGGCAGAGGTAATAATGACCTCTGAAAAATGCAGCAGCGGAAGCGACAGGGTGGCCGAGGCGGCAAAAAGTATGGACGCCTCAATTATCGTAAACATACAGGCTGACGAACCGTTCCTTCCGGCAGAAGCTGTTGAAAAACCCCTTAAACTTATGCTTGACAACCCGTCTCTCTACGTAACCACCGCCGTCACAAGAATAAGAAAACAGGAAGAGTTGTACGACCCCAACATAGCAAAAATCGTCATTGACAGCAATAACTATACGCTTTACTCCTCGCGCTCGCTTATCCCCTATCCGACCGTATATTTTACCGGCAACAATCCTGCGGACCTTAAGAAGGTGGTTTTTTATAAACATATCGGCGTGTATCTGTTCAGGAAGAAATTCCTTGCGCAATTTGCAAAAATGCCTGTTTCTTCCCTTGAAAGGGCTGAAAGGCTTGAACAACTGCGGATAATTGAAAACGGATACAGACTTAAGGTTGCGATAGTTAAGAAAGATTCCCCCTGCGTTGACACCCTTGAAGACATCAAGAGGCTTGCCGAGAAGTGATGTTTTGTGGGAGGCATCTCCTGATGCCGATGATTTCGAGGTCAGGAGACCTCTCCCACAATCTGGAAGCAATCTCCCGATGCTGTAAGACCTGCGGCTACCGTAGGGAAGAGGAAGCGGAGAGGAAGTTTTTCAGAATCACCTTCCCATTATCAGTCAAAACCGCCTCCGGATGGAACTGTACGCCGAAAATTTTGTGTTTTTTGTGCCTAACGCCCATTATTTCCCCTTCTTCGGTCCATGCGTCTACCATTATATCTTCGGGAAGAGAACCTTTTTTGATTATGAGTGAATGATACCTCGTGGCGACAAAGGGGCTTGGAATTCCTTTGTAAAGGCCTTTGGCATTATGATGGACGAGGGAAGTTTTCCCGTGCATGAGACGGCCTGCCTTGACAATACTGCCGCCGTAAACATGCCCGATGCACTGATGGCCGAGGCATACGCCGAGAATAGGTATGCGGCCGTCCAGCTTTTCAATAACTTCACATGAAATACCGGCATCTTCCGGCCTGCCTGGACCGGGAGAGATGACTATGCAGTCCGGCATTAGCTTTTCTATCTTCGCAACGGTAAGAGCATCATTCCTGTATACAACAACTTTCTCTCCGAGTTCTCCGAAATACTGCACAAGGTTGTATACGAAGGAATCGTAATTGTCTATCATCAAAACCATTGTAACTCCTCGGGATAAGGGATTCGGGAGAAGCATTAAATCTTTGCTTTTTGCTTTTGCCTTTCACGGACCCCGATTCCCGGGTCCCGAATCCCGGTTTTTCAGATGTTTCTGGAGACTTTGTATGCCTCCATCAGCCCTTTTACTTTGTTTTCTGTCTCAATATACTCTTTTTCAGGTACGGAATCGGCAACAATCCCCGCACCCGCCTGAA